>JAGAWD010000412.1 GCA_017941585.1 Olsenella sp.
GCTGCCCCGGCACCGTATGTGCCCGCCCCCGCCGTCGACCTCACGACGCTCAACCCGGCGCAGCGCGCGGCGGCCGAGTGCACCAAGGGCCCGCTGCTCGTGCTCGCCGGCGCCGGCTCGGGCAAGACGCGCGTGCTCACCTACCGCATCGCCCACATGATCAGCGACGAGGGCGTCCGTCCGTGGCAGGTCCTCGCGATCACGTTCACGAACAAGGCTGCCGCCGAGATGCGCGAGCGCCTGAACGCGCTGCTCCCGGGCGGCACACGCGGCATGTGGATCTGCACGTTCCACGCCATGTGCGTGCGGATGCTTCGCGAGGACGGCGAGCTTCTGGGCTACCAGCCAAACTTCACCATCTACGATGACGACGACTCGAAGCGCCTGGTCAAGGCGATAATGAGCGACCTCGACATCGACCAGAAGCAGTGCCCGCTGCCGGCCATCCGCTCCAAGATCTCGCAGGCGAAGAACGCCCTCGTCTACCCAGACGAGATGCAGGCGCAGGCGCAGTCCCCCGTGGATCGCGCCGCGGCGCGCGTCTACCACGCGCTGCAGCGCCGCCTCGAGCGCGCGAACGCCATGGACTTCGACGACCTTCTGGTAAAAACCTTCGAGCTCCTCTCCAAGTACCCCGAGGTGCTCGACCACTACCAGGAGCGCTTCCGCCAGATCAGCGTGGACGAGTACCAGGACACCAACGGCGTGCAGTACGCAATCACCAACCTGCTCGCGCGCAAGTACCAGAACCTCATGGTCGTCGGCGACGACGACCAGTCCATCTACTCCTGGCGCGGCGCCGACATCCAGAACATCCTCTCGTTCCGCAAGGACTACCCCAACGCCACGGTCGTCAAGCTCGAGCAGAACTACCGCTCGACGGGCCACATCCTGAGCGCGGCCAACGCCGTCGTGCGCCACAACGCCCGCCGCGAGGAGAAGCGCCTGTTCACCGACGGCGGAGACGGCGAGAAGATCCAGGTCTTCCAGGCCTCGGACGAGCGTGACGAGGGACGCTGGATCGGCTCCGAGATCGAGAAGCTGCACGACGCGGGCACGAGCTACGACGACGTTGCCGTCTTCTACCGCACCAACGCGCAGTCGCGAACCCTCGAGGACATGTTCCTCCGCGCGGGCGTCCCCTACAAGATCGTGGGCGGCACGCGCTTCTTCGACCGTGCGGAGATTCGCGACGTCACGGCCTACCTCAAGCTCGTCGTCAACCCGGATGACGACGTCTCGGCCCTGCGCGTCATCAACACGCCCCGCCGCGGCATCGGCACCACCTCGGTCAACAAGATCCGCGCCTACGCCGCAGACGCCGGCATCTCGTTCTTCTCCGCCGCACAGGCCTGCGTGGCGGAGGAGGGCCTGCTCACGGCAAAGGCCCGCAGCGCCCTGGCCAGCTTTACCTCCACGATCGAGGCGGCGCGCCACTTCTCCGGCGACCTTGCCGACGTCGTCGAGATGATCGTCGACCGCACGGGCCTCATCCAGGCGCTCGAGTCCGAGAATTCGGTCGAGGCGGATGGCCGCATCGAGAACATCCGCGAGTTCTTTGGCGTCGCGCAGGAGTTCGACGAGACGCACGACGACGTCGCGGAGAC
>JAGAWD010000004.1 GCA_017941585.1 Olsenella sp.
CTTCTATGGTGACCTGGCCTACGAGGGACCAGACGGGACGTCGCTTGAGGCTGACGTCTACCGTCCCAAAGACAGATCCGCGGACCCTCTGCCCATCGCTGTGTTCGTGCACGGGGGCGGCTTCATCATGGGCAGCCGCAAGGCGAACCGCGACTATGTCGAGCTTCTGGCCGAGCGGGGATACGTGGTGTTCGTTCCCGAATACCGCCTCATCGACAAAACGGACGGCATCGGCGCGATCGCCGATGTCTGCGCCGGGCTTGCGTACCTGGAGGCCCATGCCAGCGAGCTTGGCGGCGACCCGTCGCTCATGCTGACGATCGGAGAGAGCGCCGGCGGGCTCCTGGCGCTCTACGCAACCGCGCTATCACGCTCGACCCTATTGCAAGAGAAGCTTGGCATCAAGACAACGGGACCGTCCGCTCGCGCGCTGGCGCTCTTTGGAGGCATGCTCTATACGGCCGGCCATAACCTCATCGGACTCGTATATCGCCGTGACTTGTATGGCGCACGCCTAGGCGACGAGGACTTCGCCGAGCTCATGAATCCCGAGGACCCCAGGGTCGAGTCGAACCTGCCGTCCGTGCTGCAGGTGACGAGCGGGGCAGACTTCCTTAAGAGACACACGCTGAACTACAACGAGGCGCTCACGATGGTGGGTCACGACCATCGTCTCGTCTACTACAAGAAGGGCGAGGATCTTACTCATGCATTCCCCTCCCTACACCCGGAGCTGCCGCTGAGCAAGGAGGTACTCAACGAGCTCGACGCCTGGTTCAAGGGGCTATAGCCACGAGCTTCCGCAGACATTACCTCGAACACCCATCGCATACCGCGGCAGTGGACGGATAAGGGCAACCTGACGATGACTTGCCCGTCGGCCTCCCGACATGAACCGCTCGACCCGGTCAAGGCAACACTATTCCAATTACAGCAGGCAGGCCATGCTCGCAAAACGGGCATGGCCTGCCTGAGACGTGCTTAACTCCACAAAAGGGCAGCTGGATTACTTAGCGTCCTTCGGCGCCTCCGCAAGCGCTGCCTTCGGCTTCGCCTCAGTCTTTGCCTTGGCCTTCGGTGCTGCCTTGGCCTTCGGGGCTGCCTTTGCCTTCGGCTCCGCCTTGGCCTTCGGCTCCTCCTTGGCCTCCTCGTCCTTCGGGGCCTCGGGGATCTGGTCGCAGACCTTCTGCTGTCCCTGGATGGCGAAGTCAGCGCGCGAGTCAGCCTGCTCGACGAAGTGATCGTTGACCATCTTCTCGAAGTCACGCATCTCCTTCATGAACTCCTTGGGAGAGACGGGGAATGCGGGCATGCCCGGAATCGTCGGCAGCTCGTCGGGGAGGGTGTCGGCGAAGCTCTCCTGCATGTCGATCATGTGGTTGAAGAACTGGGTGTACTGATCCTTGGAGGCATCGATGGAAGCCTTCTGCATGTCGATGCTCTTCTCCCAGAACGACTTCACGCTGGACTTGAACTCCTGCGCATTCGCCTCGGCAGTCTCCCGGTTGCCGTCCCAGCTCCAGGGGAACGCACCCGGCATGGGGAACATGGGGGGGCATGGGCGGCGTGGGGGGCATCATGCCTGCGAACATGGGCGGGAAGCCGGTGGGGGCATTTGTCGTCGAACTCATCTTTCTTTCTCCCTTCACGAAAGGCCAAACATACTTACGGACAGTCATTTCAAGCATCTTGGGCATCATGTTCATCATGCTCTTCGAAACATTTTGAATGTCGAAGCCCGTGAGCTTAATGACCAGTTCCCTAAATCCGGGGATGCGGAATATCTTGGAGTAGTCTCCCCTGCTGACGTCAGGAAGGATGGCAAAGACCTCGGTCAGGATGTTGTAGGGATCGTTCTCCAGCTCCTCCGGAACGCCCGCTCCCATGGTCGCGATCTCGCCTTCCTTCGCGGGGACCAGAAGGACGTCCACGAGCTTGTCGTCAATCTTCACGGGCTGGACCGAGAAGCGCTTTCCCTTCACGAGCCCCGAAGCCAGCTTCTTGCTATCCACCTTGCCACCGGTGTTTAGAGGAATGCTCTCCACGAGCACGCACTGGCTGGGCATGTTCGTATCGGCCAGCGCGCCGTCGTTGATAAACACCTGAACCAGCGCCTGGTGAACAACGGTCAGATCGCCTATGCCGTGCTTGTCCGTCTCGACATAGAGCACCGGAACGTTGTCGTGGAGGAGCTTGTGGAACTCTGGCGCGAGGCCGCAGGCCACGATGCCGGGCTGGGAGGTGATGGCGGTCTGCACCAAGCCTGCGTCGAAGCGCACCCCGGCGTTGTTGATGAAGAACTGGTTGGACCTGCCGACGCAGGTCATGCTCCCGTCTTCGTTCACGCGCACGAGGTCGTTGGTGTTGAAGTAGTCCTCGCCATCGATGTTGTCCAGCTCGAAGAACGTCGTGTCGTCCAGCTTGCCCGAGCTGATGGTTGCCGCGGAGACGAACAGGATGCCGGTATGCGGCCCATCGGACAGGTCGTAGTAGCGGTCCTCGTCCTCAACGTAGATCTTGACCTTGTACCCAGGCAGGGGGAACCCGATGGCATCGTCGTTTCGGTCCGAGGGCGAGATGATGCAGGCGCCGCCCAGCTCGGACAGCCCGTAGCCGTTGATGATCCGGGCGGTCGAGCCGCAGGACCTCAGGTAGTCGTTGAACTTCTGCTTGTACTCGGGAGACACGTAGGTTCCGCCCATGAAGACGACCTTGAGCTTGGACAGATCCATGTCGGGCATGGTCTTGAGCCAGGAGTCCAGGATGGTCTTGCTGGTGAACATCACGGTAAAGCCGTAGTACTCGATCGCCTCGGCGTAGCGGGGGTTGGTTCCGCCCCAGGGCAGGCAGATCAGCTCCATGCCGAGGCCGAGGGGCATGTGCAGCATGTCCACCATCGAGTAGACCCACGACATGTTCAGCGTCAGGCAGCTGACCAGGTGGTCCGGAAGGTTCTGGAAGTCGTCGTACGTGTCCTTCGTCTTCAGGGCGCACGGTATGAAGGCGTTGATGGCCTTGTCGGACATGGGGACCGGCTTGTGTATGCCGTTCACGGTGCCGGTGGTGTGGAGGATGACGGCGGAGTCGGAGGACTTCTCGCTCCCGTAGGCGATGGGCATGCCCTCGTACTCCGTCAGGAGGTCCTCCATCACGAGACCGCCCGACAGCTCGCGGAACAGGGCCGTGTTCATCTTGCGGATGAACTCCAGCGCGGGGATGCCGAACTCTCCGCCCATGGGGCTCTCCAACACGACGACGTTGCGCAGCCCCAGCAGATCGCGATCGCGAAGCAGGCGCCTCATCAGCCGCGGGAACGCCCATACCTCAGCGACCACCAGGTCGGTAATCCCCTCCCTCTCGACCATGCTGTGAATCTGCTTTTCGTCAAAGAGGTCGAGGGGGTAGATGAGGGACACCGAGGTGCCTGTCATGTTGAGGCCGTAGAACGCAAAGATTGTCTCCGCCGTCGGCGTGCCGATGAGAGCCACCCGAGAGCGATTCTCGCCCGTGATGCCTGCGCCAGAGAACGCCTCGGCGTAGCGTTCCCAATAGCGGAACATCTGACGGTATGTATACGAACGGTATCCGTCTCGTATGGCCACGCTGTCCAGGCGATCGTCGCTGAAGGAGTTCATCTCCTTGATGAAAGACCAGCAGGGCTGGTCCAGCATGGCTCCGTCTTCGAGCCTCTCCATCAGCTTCGCCAGCTGCTCGTCTCCACCATTTTCGATAGTAGGCAAAAGCACTCCTTCCAAAGGTTGCCAGACATTGCAATACATGATTTCGAATGTAATGTATTCAGGAACACCAAACAAGGAAAAATCGTTGAACTGTAGCGTTATCAAAACATGTTTCCCGCTCACAACATTCCCGTAACTATTTCTTGCCCAGACGCAAGTGGTGATAGAGGGGGATTCTTGCGGCGCAATCAGTACATGCCGTGCGGGAGCCGCGACGTACTCAATCAAGAAGTGTGCCGATCGTCCCGGTGCGACCGTCTCGCTCCCATGGGATTGTGCGACGCGACAGCGTGCCAAGTTACAGGTCATCCCTCCATGCGGGCGAATCTCCCAAGGCACCTTAGCTTGCAGTCGCGCTCGAGGCGAGTGATCTCCTCGTCCGCAAAGCCACCGTCGCGCGCAAGCTCGATCACGTAACGATAGACGCCGAGTCCCGACCCCTCGGGCCTGTCGTGGACGCACACGAGCGTCGTGCCGCCGGAGCAGGCCTCCCCTAGCAGGGCCGGCAGCTCGCCTGCCGCGACATCTGCCTCGAACACGGCGCATCCGTAGCCCGGAAGCGCGTTGGCCTTGCGCGACGCCACGTAGAAGCGCGTCTTGTTGGCCTCGGACTGCGAGACGTTCTTCTGCAGCACCTCAAGGCCGTAGAGGTCCGCCGCGCCGGGGGCCGCGATCGCCACCACCGTGGGGTCGCCGCCCTCGGAGACCTGGCGGGCGGCGGCCGCGGTGCTGGGCGCCTCCACGCGCTCGGCACCCGGCAGATTCTTGTCGAGCCACGCGGAGCTCTGCGCCAGCCCCTGCTTGTGCGAGACCACGCGCGTCACCTTCGAGAGGTCCGTTCCCGAGAGCCCCATGAGCGTCTGGCGGATGGGCAGCACCACCTCGCCGACGACCTTCACATCGCTGGCTGCAAGAAGGGCGTCGATGTAGTCGGTCACCGGGCCGCCCAGCGTGTTCTCCTGCGGCACGACGGCGTACGTGGCCGTGCCGTTTGCCACGAGCGCGAGCGCCTCGGCCACGGTGGACTGGGGCATCAGCTCGTCGTTGTCGCCGAAGAAGAGCTTTGCGGCCTCCTCCGTGTAGGTGCCCGCCGGCCCCAGGTAGGCAACCGTCGTGACGTCGGCGACCTCGGCGGTGGGAGCGGGAGCCTGGGCACTCGCGGTCGACGCGGGGCTTGGCGAGCTGCCGCCCTGGCTCTGCGCGCATCCCGGCATGGTTGCGCCCAGCAAAAGCGCGAGCGCGCAGGCTGGAGCCAGGCGTGCAACGAAGCTTCCCGTCGTGCTTCTCGAAAGTCTGTGCTGGTCGTCCATGACGCTTCCTTCCACATGGTTATCTTGGTTGATGGTAGCAGTCGATTATAGCGGTATAAATAAATATGCACTGGCTCCTGTCGGATGGCGTCGTGTAATGTGGACGGCAGGCTTTGCAAGGATACGTTTCTCCAACTTCCGTAGACGAGGGCAGACATGTTGACAAGGACGGGTGGCAAGAGGATGAGGACATTGTTGGCGTTTGTTGTGATTCTGGTCGTGTTGCTCTGCGTCGTCACTCTGGTGATCGCGCACATCGTGATGAACGGGAAGCGCCCTACCCTGAAGGAGGCCTGGGAGTGGCAGTCGGCCCGTTACGACACGAGCTTCTACGAGGGGCTGCAGAAGACGGACTACCTCGTGGCCGGCCACGACGGCTACCAGCTGCACGTGCAGCTGGTGCAGAACCCGAACCCCACGGACCGCTACGTCATCCTCACGCACGCCAACACGGACAACCACATCGGCTCGCTCAAGTACGTGCCCATGTATCTGGAGCTGGGCTACAACTGCGTCCTCTACGACATGCGCGGGCACGGCGAGGGCGAGCCCACGTTCTGCACATACGGCATCTTGGAGGGCAAGGACCTCGCGGAGCTGATCAAGGACACCAGGGAGCGCTATCCCGACATTGCCGAGCTCGGTCTCCACGGCGAGTCGCTGGGCGCCTCGACCACCATCGAGGCACTGGCGTACAAGCCAGACGTCGACTTCGCCGTCTCGGACTGCGCCTTCGCCGACGTGGAGAGCGCGATCAGGCAGAAGTTCAAGACGATGCACCTGCCGGAATTCCTGGTTCCTCTCGTGAACGTGGGCGTCCGCGTCCTCTACGGGTACTCAATCTATGACATGCGGCCCATCGAGGCGCTGGACGGCAACTCGGTCCCGATCCTCTTCGTTCACGGCGAGAAGGACGCCACGGTCCCGCCGCAGAGCGCGAGCGAGCTGTACGAGAGGGCCAAGGGCACGCGCGAGCTCCACTACGTTGCGGGCGCCGACCACGCGGAGTCCGTGCTGGTGGCGCCGAAGGAGTACCGCGAGTTCGTCGCATCCTTCCTCGAGACCGTCAGAAGCAGCTGAGCCAGTCTCAGAGCACCGTGCCAATCGGGGAAGTCAGTCCATGGGCCGACGTCCCGGTGTCGCCCCAAGGGGCAGAACCGCCCGACACCTCTCAGCGGGTATACTCTAGTTCGAAGACAACGCGCTGGTACGACGGCTACCTCATCGGCCCAGGCCCCGAGCCAATCCACGTGTACAACCCCAACTCGGTGGCGCGCTCCATCGGCAGCGGGCACTTCTCGAACTACTGGACCTCCACCGAGACCTACGAGGCCTTGCGGGTCTACA
>JAGAWD010000037.1 GCA_017941585.1 Olsenella sp.
AGACGGTATGACCCGAACCGACGGACACGGGAGTCCCCGCCGGAAGGGTTGAAAAGGGGCCTCCCAAGCCGCACAATGTCTTCTTTCCACGGATGACGGCGCGCGGCGCCACGAGGGACGGGAGGCCCCGGATGAGCAAGGATTCTAGCACGAAGGCGCAGGCGGCGGACGTGGCGTCCGACCCCAGGCCGCGGACCATCTTCGGGATCGACAGCCACGCGAGGACGACGACGGTCTGCGCGCTCGTGGTCGCCACGGGCGAGACCGAGACCAGGACCTTCCGCGGCAACGACTACGCGGCGATGTCGGCCTGGATGGCCGGGTTCCCGCGGCCGGCGCGCGGCGTCTACGAGGCCGGGTGCACCGGGTTCGTGCCGGCGAGGCTGCTGTCCTCGGGGGACGTGGCGGTCGTGCCGATCGCGCCGTCGAAGATGCCCACCTCGTCGGAGTCGAGGACGCGCAAGAACGACCGCAACGACGCCGCCAGGCTCGCCAGGCTCGCGCTCGCGGGCGAGCTGCGCGAGGTCTGGGTGCCCAGCGAGGAGGTGGAGGGCCTGCGCGACCTCATGCACGCGATCGACGACCTCAGGGGCCAGCGCACCCGCGCCTACCAGCGCGTCCTCGGCCTGCTCTGCCGCCACGGGGTCGTGTGGGAAGAGCGCACGCCCAAGGGCAGGCTCAAGAAGGCGTGGGGCGCCGAGTTCTGGAGGTGGCTGCGCGCGGTCGAGCTGGCCGACCCAGCCTCGCAGGCCGCGCTGCTCGCGGCCATCCGCGCGGCGGAGTCGGCCAGGGAGCAGTACGACGAGGTGCTGAGGAGGGCGCGGGAGCTCGCCGCGGCGTCCTCGCTCGCCGGCGCCATCGAGGCCCTGCAGTGCCTGAAGTGCGTCTCCTTCGTGACGGCGCTGGCGTTCTGCGCCGAGGTCGGCGACTTCTCCAGGTTCGGCTCGGGCAGGAAGGTGACCTCGTGGCTGGGGCTCGCGCCGTCGGAGAGCTCGAGCGCCCTCTCGACGCGCCTCGGCGCGATCACGCGCTGCGGGTGCCAGCTGCTGAGGAGCCTGCTCGTGGAGGGGGCGTGGGCGGCCACCAGGTGCAGCCCGGCATCCGCCAAGGCGTGCCCGGCCTCCGTCGACCCCAGGGTGCGGGAGCGCGCCCGCACGCTCTCGCAACGCCTGTGCGAGCACAGGAGGTCGCTCGTGGCGCGCGGGGTGGCGCCGCGCAAGGCCAACGCCGCCACCGCCGCGGAGCTGGGGAGGTTCATGCTCTTCCTCGGCCGGGAGCAGCAGAGGCTGGAGGCCGCCGCGGCGGCCTAGGCGCCGGCGCGACCGGGCCGGCCGGCAGCGCCGGCGGAGACACCGACAGCAGGAATGCCTCCGGGGACGCGCCCTGCGGACGCGAGACCCAGGCGGAGGGGGCGGAGTCCCCTATGTGCAGCGGCATCGCCGCCACGCACGGACCCAGACTGCCCCTACCCGCCATGCCGGAACACCGATGTGCGGGCCATGCGCGGCGTGGTATCCGCGGATGTGAGAATGAGCGGGAAGCTCGTCCGTCTCACTCGCAGGACGTGTCCCCGGGGGCATTCAAAGAGC
>JAGAWD010000413.1 GCA_017941585.1 Olsenella sp.
CCCCTTGATTGAATTGTTGTCCGCAACTCCACTTGCGTTTAGTTCTGCAACCCACGCCGCCTTGTTCCCTTAGCCTTGTGGCTGACCCAAGGGCGCAGGGAGAGGGGGTGCACAATGCCCAAGGGAAAGGGAAAGCACCTGGACATCGCCGACCGCGCCCTCATACAGACCTGCCTGAGGGAGCGCGTGTCGCTCTCCGAGATAGCGAGGAAGCTGGGCGTGTCGACCTCGACCGTGTCCCGCGAGATCAGGAGCAACAGGACCCGCTACCTCACGACGGGGTCCTCGAAGCACCACGACCTGTGCGTCCACTACCGGGACTGCACGGTGACGAGGCTCTGCGACGTGGCGTGCGCGAGGACGCTCTGCAAGAAGTGCCGCCAGGCGCAGTGCCCGGCCCTGTGCCCCGAGTACGAGGAGCGCGCCTGCGAGCTGCTCGACAGGGCGCCGTACGTCTGCGACGGGTGCAGGAGGCGCGCCAACTGCGGGTACCGCCGGGCGAAGTACAGCGCGCGCGACGCGCAGACCAGGTACGAGAAGAGGCTCTGCGAGTCCAGGCGGGGCGTCTCGGTCACGCCCGAGCAGCTCGAGAGCATGGTCTCCCACGCGCGCAGGCTCATGGCCCAGGGGCACAGCATCGAGGCCATCTGGGCCGAGAACCCGGGCCTGTTCCCCGTCAGCGCGAGGACGTTCAGGAAGTACGTGGACTCGGGCGTGTTCGGCCTCGCCAACATAGAGCTGCCGAGGAAGGTGAGGTACCGGCCCAGGAAGGCGGCGAGGCGCGCGCCGGCCGTCGCCGACGACGGGAGGACCTACCGGGACTTCCTCGAGCTCGGCGACGACGTCTGTAGGGGCGCCTTCCAGCTCGACTGCGTGATGGGCCGCGCGCACGACTCCCGGTGCGTGCTCTCGATCCACCTGCCTCGCCTCGAGTTCCAGATCTACCTGCTCGTCGCGTCCCACACCAGCGCCGAGGTCGTGCGCGCCCTGGACTTCGTCGAGCTGTCGTGCTCGGGCAGGTTCTCCCAGGTGTTCGCCGTCGGGTTGACGGACCGTGGCAGCGAATTCTCGGACGTGGCGGGCATCGAGCGCTCCGCGGCCGACCCCTCGAGGAGGCGCTGCTCGATCCACTGCTGCGACCCCATGGCCTCGGGCCAGAAGGGGTCGTGCGAGAAGAACCACGTCGAGTTCCGCAAGGTGGTGCCCAAGGGGACGAGCATGGACCTGCTCGACGCCAGCGACATGGCCGTGGTCACCAGCCACGTGAACTCGTACCCGCGCCCGAGCCTGGGCGGCCTGGCGCCGATCGACCTGGCCGCGGCCGTGCTGCCGACGTCGCTGCTCGACGAGCTGGGCGTCTCCCGCGTCGACCCCAACGACGTGGTCATGACGCCCGCGCTCCTCGGCCTGCGCAGGCTTGCCGACGGCACGTACGTGCGGTAGACCGATAGACCGATAGACCGATAGACCGATAGACCGATACGACGTCTGCGCCCTGGCCGCCCATAGGCACGAAGCGCCGCCGAGTTGCGGCTAGTTTTTCAGCCGCGGTCCCGGGGCAGGCGTGAGCCTGTGACGATTCTAGGGCGCGAGCTGGTGATTTGCCACACCCGACGCACGAATGGTCGACCCTGTTGCGCGCGAACGCCCGCGTTTTGCAGGACAAACCGAAAGCCG
>JAGAWD010000414.1 GCA_017941585.1 Olsenella sp.
CCACGACCACGCCGGTGTGGTACTCGCTGCCCCGGCCGCCGAAGAACACCTGCGCGCCGATGCTGGGGTCAGCGCTCCACTGGTTGGCCGCCCGGTAGTAGCTCGCCGAGAAGTCGCACCCGGCGCCGCATCCCTTGGTCGGCTGGTTCGTCATCGCCTTCGCGAGCTCGACCCCGAACTCCTCAACGAGCAGCCAGTCGTAGAAGATGTCGCACCAGTCGTAACCGTTCTTCGCGTAGTTGTAGAGGTCGGTCTGGTCCAGGGCTTCCGCGTACTTGTTCCACTTTCCCTGCGGAGGCACGTAGCCCACCTGCGACCTTGCGAGCTCCGCGATCCGCTCCTGAGGCGACGCCATCTCACTCGCCCCCGCGCGGGATCGCCGGCAGGTCGCCGCCGCGCTCGCCCAGCTCCGCCATCACCGGCGAGAGCACCGCCATCACGAGCGCCGCCACGAGCGCGCGCACGCTCGGGTCCAGCACGCACCACCCCACGATCAGGTCGACGTTGGCGATCACCACGCCGATAATGCCCTGCACGATCGTGCGCGCGAGGCGCCACTGCCACTCGTTGCCGTTAAGGAACCTATCCATCTCAGCCAACCTTCCTCTGCAAGGCCTCGATGTCGTTCTTCGCCACGGCCATGTCCTGCTCCAGGCGGTAGGTGCGCTCCAGCACCTGGTTGTGCTTCTCCACCTTGGCCGCGAGCGAGTCCAGCTTCACGGCCATCACCGCCTGGCTCTTCGAGTTGGAGAGGATCACCCCGACGAGGGTCACCACCCCCGTGACGATTGCGACCAGCACCGACTCCATGGGCAAACCTCCGTTGACGAAAGACCGACACCCCTGTCATCGAGAGTGTCGGCCCGCGTCACAACCTCGAGCGGTGACCGCGCGAGGGGGCTGCTTTGTACGCGTCGGTTGTCGGGATGACGTGCCGCCGCTATCCCAGCTCGCGGTGTTGGATTGGCGTGTGCCCGTAGCGCTCTCGAAAGCGGCGGGCAAAGTAGCTCTGGCTGGAGAAGCCACACCGGCGCGCCACCTCCCCAACGCTGGCGTCGGTGGACTTGAGCAGCTGGGAGGCCACGAAGAGCCGGTGGTTGGCGAGGTACTCCATGGGCCTCATCCCCACGAGCTCCTGGAATTCCCGCTGCGCTTCGCGCTGGCTCACTTTGCCGGCCTCGGCAATCTGGTCGGACCCGATGTCCTCGGCGTAGTGTGCCTCGACGAACGCGATCATGTCCTTCACGCGGCCTGACGTACGCAGCATGGAGACGCTCTCCGCCTTGGTGCGCTGGCGCGGGGCATGCTTTACCACGAGCAGGCAGACGCGCGTGAGGCTTGAGCGGCAGGTATCCTCGAAGAACTCGCTCTCCTCCGCTACTGCCTCCCAGGCCTCGCGTATGAGCCGGGCCGCCTCGCGCTCCCAGGACTCTCCGTCGCGGCGGAAGCGTACCACCTGTGGCGCGTCTGCGAGGGAGAGGTGGCGCAGATAGCGCGTCCAGAGGGCGGAGCCGCGGTTGCCGTAGAGCATTCTGGGATGGACGACGAGGCTGCCCTCTGCGCAGGCGACGCCGTCGATGGGCAGCTCGGAGTGGGGCACGCCGCCGTTTACGAAGACGCCATCGCCTGGCCGCCCCACGAAGCGCTCACCGCCTGCGAGATAGAGCATGTCTTCCTCGCGGAAGTGGACGAACTCCATCTCGTCGTGCCAATGCCAGGGCACCTCGGCGGCAAGCGGGGTGGAGTAGTAGCATCCACAGGGGAACTCGGCCGTGCCGTGTCCGTAGAGCTCCTCACCCGTGGCCCCCACCAGTATGGGACCGTTGTCGGTGATCAACGCGTACGTCTCCCTCTCGTGTCGCCGTCGCTTTCGTCTCAATTATCGCATGTCTGAGGCAGACGTCCGCTACGCGAGGTCGGTTTTGTGAAAGTGTTCGTCGGGGGGTTGCTATCGTCTGCGACGGATTCGTGCCAAGCTTGTCTCATAGTCAAAATCGAGAAAGGAATCCTCATGGCAGACGCCAAGATCATCCTGTGCGACGTAGACGGAACGCTCACCGACTACGAGAACAACCTTCCGGCAAGTGCGGTGGAGGCCATCCACCGGGCGCAGGCCAACGGCCACAGGTTCTACGCCTGCACGGGCCGCTCCAAGGCGGAGATGTACGACTACATCCTCGCCATCGGGCTCGACGGCATGATCGGCGGCAACGGCTGCTACATCGAGAGCGGCGACACGGTGGTCTTCCACCAGCTCATCCCGGCAGAGGTCGAGCATCGCGTGGTGGACTGGCTGAATGAGCGTGGCCTGTGCTTCTACCTCGAGAGCAACAACGGTCTCTTCGCAAGCGCGACCTTCGACCCCGAAGCCAACGAGGCAATCCGTGCATACGGCACGGGCAAGGGGAAGGTCATCCCCGACGTGCACGCGGGCTTCCCCGAGATGATCTTTGATGCCACGCTGGAGGACCTCTACCGCGATGACGTCAACAAAATAAGCTTCGTGCTCAAGAGCTACCAGGACCACCTCGACAGCGCGGCGGCCTTCCCCGAGCTCAAGGCCGGCACCTGGGGCGGGGCGGGAGAGAAGGCGCTCTTCGGCGACCTGGGCGTGCAGGACATCACCAAAGCCTTCGCCGTGGGAAGGCTCTGCGAGTTCCTGGGCGTGAGCCCCGAGGACTGCATCGCCTTCGGCGACGCGAAGGTGGACATCCCCATGTTCGAGGCCTGCGGCCACAGCTGCTGCATGGGCAGTGGCGGCATCGAGGCCAAGGAGGCGGCCGAGTACGTGACCACCGACGTGGACGACGACGGCCTCTACAACGCCTTCCTGCACTTCGGGCTGATATGACAAGTTGGACGCAAATAGAGTACTGGTTCTTTTGCCCACACTCCACTGCGGGGCGTGCGCTCTTGTTGCACCATTCATAACCATGCGACGGGAGACGAACATGGCAAAGGTGAGGGTCGAGCACGTGGCGCTGTGGGTGGAGGACCTCGAGCGGGCGCGTGCGTTCTGGGAGCGCTTCTTCGGGGCGCGGTCCAACGACGAGTACGCGAACGCGGCGGGCTTCCACTCTTACTTCCTCACGCTCGACGGCGGCACGCGCGTCGAGCTCATGTACGACGGCACGCAGGAGCACAACACTGATGACCGCCCGCACGACGGCTGGGGCCACGTGGCGCTTTCGGTGGGGTCTGCGGAGGTCGTGGACTCCCTCACGGCGGAGCTCGTCGACGCCGGCTACCGCTGCGTGAGCGGCCCGCGAACCACCGGCGACGGCTATTACGAGAGCTGCATCCTGGACGCCGAGGGCAACCGCATCGAGATCACGGTGTAGGGCGTGAGACCTCAACATCATCTCGCTGCAGTCAGGTACCCCGCCTGCCCTGCGCGGTCGATCACCATCCGCGCGTAGCTGTTGGCGCTCGAGCTATACGTAGTCCCGTTGCCTCCCACGATCGAGCGGCAGTTGTAGAACGTCCCCATGCCGGAGGCGCCCGAGGCCAGCGCCCAGGTGGCGTCCGCGTAGACCGTGACCAGGTTCGTGCACCCGGCGAACATGTAGAAGTAGTCCTTGAGCGCCGAGGGGTCGAGGCCGGAGAGGTCGAGCGTCGCGAGCCCCGTGCAGCCGTTGAAGGCGTGGCGCGCCGAGGCCAGGCCGCGAACGTTGGCCCAGCCCGAGACGCCCGTCAGCGCCGTGTTGGTGTAGAACCAGTAGTCCATCGAGGCGATCTGGGTGGCTATGTCCGGAAGGAACGCGCAGGTGCGCAGCGACGCCCGCTGGTCGTACCAGGGCATCGCGGAGC
>JAGAWD010000415.1 GCA_017941585.1 Olsenella sp.
CTCGAGGGCACGCCGGTGCAGCTCGTTCTTTATAACGGCGCCTTGTTCATTCCTGAAAATTTCGATGGCTCTTGGGACATTCTTGGATATACCATGGGTGCAGGTTCGCTCCCCACGCAGGTGGTTAATGCGAGCGGAGAGGCCATTACCGGTAAGGGACAGATTTCCTCGGCTGCTTTGTCCGGTTCCAACCTTGTCATTACCGACTCCTCTGGCGCAACCACGACGGTTGCTCTTGGCTAGGCCCTTGCCTATTGCGAGCCGCTGTCGTTAGTTGTGCGCAAGAAATGGAGACGGAAATTATCCCGTTCCCACTAGACAAAAGTGGCTTCATGCGTGTATAGTTACTTGCGCACTGATGCACGGGGTGTTAGCTCAGCTGGTTAGAGCGCCGGCCTGTCACGTCGGAGGTCGAGGGTTCGAGTCCCTTACATCCCGCCATAGCTTGCACGAGGGCCCCTGTTAGCAGGGGTCCTTTTTCTGTTCTTGGCGTGTTCTTGGCCCTTGTTTTGGCGTTCCTGTCGCCGTCCTTTTCAATTGTCACCGCTGCTGTATAATTCGGTCTGCTCGACCATGCCCGAGTGGCTGAGGGGCGTGCAAGAGCTAAGAGTTACTTGATGTGAAAGCCGGGCCTCTGCCCGGTCCTTCGAGGGGAACGCATGGAGCCAGCCGATAGATACAGCGAGACAAGACCTGCGCGCATCGCGGTGTTCGACTTTGACGGTACGCTAATCTCGGGCCAGTCTGGCGCCCTTCTCTCTCGCTATCTCCTTTCGCGCGGATACCTCTCGCCCTCGCAGGTGACGCGTCTAGGCTGGTGGGGCATTCGCTATGTCCTCCATTTGCCCAAGCGCCAGGAGGAGCCTCGCGAGATCATCTTCTCTGGCTTTGCGGGTTGTGGCGCTGCCGAGGTCCGCGCCGTCATGGACGACTTCTACGAGAAGGTCCTCGTCAAGCGCCTCCGACCGCGGGCGGTGGAGGAGGTCAATCGCCGGCTTGGAGACGGCTGCGTCACGCTTCTGGTCTCCGCGACGTTCGAGGACATCGCTGCCAGGGCGGCCGAGGACATGCGCTTCGACGGCTACGTCGCAACGGAGATGAGGCTCGACCAAGACGGCAGATACACCGGTGAGGTAGAGGGCGAGGTGGTGGCTGGCCTCGGGAAGAGGCATGCCGTGGAGCGCTGGGCCGACGCCCGCTTCGGCAGGGGGAGATGGATCGTCGACTATGCGTATGGCGACCACTACAGCGACTGCGACCTTCTCGTCGAGGCGGCAAATCCCTACGCCGTGAGCCCGGGACACACTCTCAAGAGGACGGCGCAGCGCCTGGATTGGCCGATTGTCGACTGGAAGTAGGTCTCTCGAAGGGGACGTCGCGCGCAGCGTGGTCCCGGCTGGCATGACATCTACCGGGCAGCGCCCGGCACAGGTAGAAAGGTTTGTCCGTGGACATTTCGAGAAAGACAGATTACGCACTGAGGATGCTTGCCGAACTCGTCAACAAAGAGGGCGGCGTTGTCTCTGTGCGCGCCGCGGCAGAGCAGAACGACATTCCGTACTCGTTCGCCCGTTCCATCCAGCATGACCTTGTGCGTGCAGGCATCGTCGAGAGCACGCGCGGGTCTCATGGTGGGATGAGGCTATCGGTCGACCCCAAGACGACCACGATAAGAGAGGTCATCGAGGCGATGCAAGGTCCAATCTGCGTCGCCGCATGCGCGACGTGTGGTGAGAACGACGGACCGTGCCCCTTTCGCCCCGAGTGCCACTTCAACCCCATATGGTGCGAGGCCGAGCACATCCTCGGGGCATACTTCGACTCGGTCACCCTGTATGACGTTGTTGCGAACTACAGGCACCCCATCCTCTCGGACGGCAACAAGTTCAAGCTCGTCGGTCCAGAGGTTCCCCGCCCCGACGTTCCAAGCTTCCGGTAGGCCATGGGGCGAGACCGATGCGATTCCGACCGGCTCGCAGGGCGTTTCTCTGAAAGGGGCGTCGTGGTGGGCCATGCGTCTCTTTCAGAATTCCGCCGCACGGTTCTCGAGAGGGGAGCCGATCTCTATCGCGACCTGCCTTGGCGGCGCACACGCGACCCCTATGCCATCTGGATATCAGAGGTCATGCTCCAACAGACGCAAGTGGCGCGCGTGGAGGGGCGCTGGCAACACTGGCTCGAGCGGTTTCCTACGGTCGATGCGCTGGCTGCGGCGGCTACGGCTGACGTGCTCGAGGAGTGGCAGGGCATGGGTTACAACCGCCGCGCCCTCGCTCTTCTGAAGGCTGCCGGCATTGTCTCTGCGGCAGGAGGATCCATGCCGAGCGATGTGGCCGACCTTGTGGCGCTGCCGGGTATAGGCCCTGCCACGGCCGCGGGAATTAGAGCGTTCGCCTACGATCTCCCGGGCGTGTATCTCGAGACCAACGTGCGGTCCGTCTTCATACACGAGCTTTTCCCCGGCGAAAAAAAGGTGGCCGACAAGGACCTCGTCCCCCTCGTTGAGGCCGCGTGCCCGTCCGATGCGTCCGACCCTGCCGATGACCCGCGCACCTGGTACTACGCCCTGCTCGACTACGGCAACCACCTCAAGCGCACCCTGTCCAACCCGTCGCGCCGCTCGTCCGCTCACGTGCGCCAGTCGCGCTTCGAGGGGTCGCACAGGCAGAAGCGCGCCGAGCTCGTGCGCATCCTTCTCGACCATCGCGCCGACGGCGGGGCGCCCGTCGCCACGCTGACCGAGGAACTGAGTGCCGTCGAGCTGAAAGCCGGCAGGGGCGCCTTGAGCCAAGCTGAGGTAGATGACCTGATCGGGGAGTTGGGACGTGAAGGATTTTGTTACTTTGATGGTGTCAATTGGACTGCCTAGAATCTAGGTCCTCTTCTCGTCGATATCGGGAATAAGAACGAGAGAGATAATTACGTGGCAATGGGTGTCACGTAAAGAGAGAGGGGTTCGTATGGCAGTCGACTTTGAGAGCTCTCAGACCAAGAAGAACCTTGAGGCGGCGTTTGCCGGCGAGAGCATGGCGACGAACAAGTACGCCTACTACGCGAGCAAGGCCAAGAAGGAGGGCTACGTTCAGATCTCCAACATCTTCAGCGAGACTTCGGGTAACGAGCGTGAGCACGCCAAAATGTGGTTCAAGTACCTGCATGATGGCGCGGTTCCCGATACGCTAACCAACCTCAAGGACGCCGCCGCTGGCGAGAACGACGAGTGGAGCGACATGTATCCCGGCTTCGCCGCCACAGCCGAGGAGGAGGGTTTCACCGAGATTGCGGCAAAGTTCCGCCTGGTTGGTGAGGTTGAGAAGCATCACGAGGAGCGCTACCTCAAGATTGTCGAGCGCGTCGAGAAGGGTGAGGTGTTCGAGCGCGAGGGCGTGAAGGTCTGGAAGTGCCTGAACTGCGGCCACCTGCATGTTGGGCCGAGCGCACCCGAGGTCTGCCCCGTCTGCAACCATCCCAAGGCCTACTTTGAGCAGCAGGTGGTCAATTACTAAGACCTCTGCTAAGACTTGTGTAGGGTGCTCGTTGGGCACTCGCGACATTATGCAAAACAGATTCGGGTCGGCTCACGCAGCCGACCCGGTTTTTGCGTCTCGGGGTTTCCGGCTTCGACCCATTCAAACGACTCGGGGTCACGCGGAGGGCGTCAGCTGCCGTCGCTCGTGCTCTTGTGCGCCGCCTCGAACGCGGCGGCTTTTGCGGCGGTTGCGGCGCGTTCCTCGTTGCTGCGCGGATGCAGCCTCACGAACTCCGCAAACCCCTCTACCGACCAGTCGCTCCACCCTTTCGTGTTCCCAAGTTTGGCGAACATGCACGTGGGCACCTCTCCGAGCGCAAGGTTCTTTCGAACGCACGCGTCGCACCCGAAGGCATCCTTGGCAAGATTGCTTGGGTTGTTGGGATTGCAGGGACACTCGAGGTCCCCACAAGTGCAGAAGTGCCTCCCTAGATCGGTCATCTCATGTCCTTTCGCGAATGCCTTGGCTGGGGCCTTGCTCGGTGAGGCGCTATGTCGAGCGCGGTATGCGCGCACCTACTTCTTTCCCTTGAACCAGCGGTTTGGCTGTCCGGCGGAGGGGCAGATGTCGGCCAGGGGGCACACCTCGCATGTCGGGTGCTGCGCCGAGCAGGTCTCTCGTCCGAAGTGTATCCACTCCTCGTTGACGTTGCCCCAAAGCTCGCGCGGAATGATGGCGAGAAGGTCCTTTTCCGCGGCGAGCGGGGTAGACGCGCTCGTAAGGCGAAGGCGCCGCGCGATACGGAACACGTGTGTGTCCACCGCGATGCCGTCGACGATGCCGAATGCCTTGTTCAACACGATGTTGGCGGTTTTCCTCCCGACGCCGGGGAGCCGGGTGAGCTCCTCCATCGTCTGCGGCACCTCTCCCGCGAAGTCCCCCACGATCATCTGAGAGCACTCGACGCAGTGGGCCGACTTCGCCCTCCAGAAGCCGATGGCGCGGATGACCTCGCCCACCTCGGCCGGGTCTGCCGCCGCCATCGCCTCGGGCGTGGGCCACCTGCGAAAGAGCTCGGGGGTTACCTTGTTGACGGCGGCGTCCGTCGTCTGCGCGGAAAGAAGCACGCAGATGACGAGGGAGAAGGCGTCGGTGTAGTCGAGCGCGCTTTGGGCTCCGCCGTAGATCTCGCCCATGCGGTGGCACACCTCGACGGCACGTTCCTGCTTGGCGCGCTTTGACTCTCTCGGCATTTCTTCCTCCCTGTCCGCGGGCTGTCGCGTGTGGTGCGCCGTCCAACAACGTAATTGGGTCGCGTCACGAAATAGCATACATGAAATCGAGGTAGTTTAAATACTGATATTATGTGCCCGAGAAAACGCGGTTCGGGTTTGGGGAACCCGTCTCCGTGTATGTTATTTCATGGGCACTCCCGACGTTCGCCATGTTGGTGTTCCGCTGCGCCGCACGGCCGCCGCGTGTCTTGCCGCGTACGCGAGAGGAGTCGCGCGTCGCCGCAGCTGTTCCATTTTCGACCAGTGGGGGATTAGGGTGATTCTGTGGCGGAACATCTCGCGTTTCTGCGCGCGGAATGAAATAGAATAGTGGAACCGTGGCGTGTCACCGAGCACCACCACGAGACAGGAGCAACCTATTCAACAACGTCAGGGGAATTCTATGGGCAACCGTATCGCGGACGTTACGCTAACTAACGATGATCTCTACATGCTGGCCGGTGGTAACTGGTATCGCAGCTACGAGAAGATGGGCGCGCACCCCGTCGCTGACGGAAAGACCAAGGGGTACACCTTTGCCGTCTGGGCGCCCGACGTAAAGAGTGTTCGCGTTATCGGCGAGTTCAACGGATGGGATGTCGAGGCAAACTACCTCGAGTGCACTAAGGACGGCGGGGTCTGGCATGGCTTCATTGCCGGCGTCGAGGAGGGCCAGCTCTACAAGTACGTGATCGAGACCGAGCAGGGCGACCTTCTCTACAAGGCAGATCCGTACGCCTTCTTTGCCGAGTGCCCTCCGGGAACGGCATCACGCACGGCAGACATCTCGGGCTACCAGTGGGGCGACAAGAAGTACATGGAGGCTCGCTCCAAGTCCGACTTCATGAAGGAGCGCCTCAACATCTTCGAGGTGCATCTGGGCAGCTGGAAGCGCCATGACGACGGCCTCGCCGGCAACGGTGACCCCGACACCGACGAGCACAGTGGCTCCTACCTCACCTACGACGAGCTTTCCGAGGAGCTTGTGTCCTATGTCAAGGAGATGGGCTACTCGCACATCGAGGTTCTCCCTGTTATGGAGCACCCGTTCGACGGCTCGTGGGGCTATCAGGTGACCGGCTACTTTGCGCCTACCTCGCGCTACGGCAACCCCAAGCAGTTCAAGCACTTCATCGATTCCTGTCACAAGGCGGGCATCGGCGTCATCCTCGACTGGGTACCCGGCGGATTCTGCCGCGACGAACACGGCCTCGTGCACTTCAACGGCGACAAGCTCTACGAGAAGGAAGAGCATCCCAACTGGGGCACGTTCAAGTTCGACCTTGGTCGCGGAGAGGTGCAGAGCTTCCTCATCTCGAACCTTCTCTATTGGGTTGACGAGTACCATGCCGACGGCATCCGCATGGACGGAGTCACCTCGATGCTCTACCTCAACTTCGGCATCGACGACCCGCGCCTCAAGAAGTTCAATGATAAGGGTGGAGAGGAGGACTTCGTCTCGATCAAGTTCGTGCAGCGTTGCAACGAGATCATCGGTAAGTACAACCCCGACGTCATGATGATCGCCGAGGAGTCCACGGCGTGGCCGCTTGTTACCTATCCGGTCTCCGATGGCGGTCTCGGGTTCCACTTCAAGTGGGACATGGGTTGGATGAACGATACCCTGCACTATATGCAGACCGACTTCCCCTATAGGCCTGGCAACCACAAGCTGCTGACCTTCTCCACCATGTATCAGTTCAACGAGAACTTCGTGCTGCCGCTCTCGCATGACGAGGTCGTGCACGGCAAGTGCTCACTCATCACGCGCCAGCCGGGCGACTACTGGCGCCAATTCGCTGGCATGCGCTCGCTCGCCCTTTACCAGATGACTCACGCCGGTGCCAAGCTCAACTTCATGGGCAACGAGATTGCGCAGTTCATTGAGTGGCGCTACTACGAGGGCATCCAGTACTTCCTGGCCAACGACTACGAGGGGCATGCCCATCACCGGGCGTACGTGAAGGCTCTTAACAAGTTCTATAACGAGACGCCGGCTCTCTGGCAGAGGGCCTACACGTCCGACGGCTTCGAGTGGATTGACGCCGACAACAACGATCAGTGCATCATCTCGTTCCTGCGTCATGGTGACGACCCGAGCGACGTCGTCGTCGTCATCCTCAACTTCGAGGTCAACCCCTACGAGGAGTTCCGCGTCGGTCTGCCGAAGGCCGGCCGCTGGGTCGAGGGCTTCAACTCCGACAGGACGGAGTTCGGCGGCTCCGGCGTGACCAACGAGGGCTACGTCTTCGAGACCGAGGACAAGCCCTGGAACATGCGCGACCAATCCATCGTGCTGAGGATTCCGCCCTTGGGCGGCGTCGTCCTCAAGTATGCCGGCCCGCTTCCGAAGAAGCCGGCCGCCAAGAAGGCGCCTGCCAAGACCGCCGCGAAGCCGGCCGCCAAGAAGGCGCCTGCCAAGACCGCCGCGAAGCCGGCCGCCAAGAAGGCGCCTGCCAAGGCCGCCGCGAAGCCCGCCTCCAAGGCGGCGAAGCCCGCGGCGAAGAAGGCCGCAACAAAGAAAACCACTGCTGGCAAGACGTCCGCCAAAAAGGCGGGTACGTCCAAAAAGTAGGTGTTTTTGGTACGTTGAAGTGTGCCCGGCACCATGCGCCGGGCGAGCGTGAAAAGGAAGAACATGCAGCAGAAGACGCAACTTTTCAAGAGCAAGGACGACTTCGTCGAGCAGTTCCGCGAGGCCTGCGAGAGCATCCTCTCGAAGAAGTATGAGGAGCTTACCGCACAGGAGCGCTACTTCGTCCTGGCGAGCCTCATTGCCGGAAGGGCGAAGAACCTCAAGGTGAGCGCCAAGAAGGGCGACAAGTCCGTCTACTACTTCTCCCTCGAGTTCCTGCTTGGGCCGCTGCTTGACAACTACCTCCTGAACTTCGGCATTCGCGACATCGTCAAGGAGGGCTGCGCCGAGCTCGGCACTACGCTCGACGAGATGATCGCCTGCGAGGCCGATCCCGGCCTCGGCAATGGTGGCCTTGGCCGTCTCGCCGCCTGCTTCCTCGACTCGATGGCTGCCCTCGGCATCAGCGGCCACGGCAACGGCATGCGCTATCGCTACGGCCTCTTCAAGCAGGAGATCGAGAACGGCTGCCAGGTCGAGAAGATGGACAACTGGCTCGAGCACGGCTTCCCCTGGGAGACGCGTAAGAATGAGAGCGCCGTCATCGTGCAGTTCGGCGGCCAGGTCGTGCGCCATCAGGACGGCGACCGCTTCTGGTTCACCCAGGAGGGCGGCGACCTCGTGAAGGCCGTTCCCTACGACGTGCCCATCATCGGCTACGGCGGCAAGACCATCAACAACCTGCGCCTGTGGAGCGCCGAGCCTGCGGAGGAGAACTTCGACCTCGACGCGTTCAACGCCGGCGACTATGCCAAGGCCATGAAGTTCCGCTCCGACGTCGAGGCCATCTCGCAGATCCTCTACCCCAACGATGCGGGCGAGCACGGCAGGATCCTGCGCCTCAAGCAGGAGTACCTGTTCGTCTCCGCAGGCCTCCAGACGATCCTTCGCTCCTTCGAGAAGAACTATGGTCCCAACTGGGAGCATCTGGCCGACCACGTGTGCATCCACACCAACGACACACACCCCGCGATGTGCGGCCCCGAGCTCATGCGCATCCTCGTCGACGAGAAGGGCGTCGACTTCGACCTCGCCTACAGGATCGCGTACGACACCATCTCCTACACCAACCACACGGTCATGCCCGAAGCGCTCGAGAAGTGGCCCATCCACATCTTCCGCGGCCTGCTTCCCCGCCTCTACATGTTCATCGAGGAGATCGACCGCCGCTATCGTGACGCCTTCCCCCACACGAGGGACAACTGGCAGGAGCAGCTCTCCGAGACGGCGATTCTGTGGGACGGCCAGGTACGCATGGCGAACCTCTCCGTCATCTTCTCGCACTCCGTCAACGGCGTGTCCGCGCTGCACACCGGCATCCTCAAGGCCAGCACGCTCCACAGCTTCTTCGAGCTCGCGCCCGAGAAGTTCAACAACAAGACCAACGGCATCTCGCACCGCCGCTTCCTGGGCAACGCCAACCCCAAGTACGCGAAGCTCATCTGCGACACCATCGGCGAGGGCTGGCTCTCTGACGCTACCGAGCTCGAGAAGCTCGAGCAGTACGAGACCGACGCCTCCTTCCTCGAGGACTTCGAGAAGGCCAAGGCCTGGGACAAGCAGCGCCTCGCGGACTACATCAAGGAGACGACCGGTACCGTGCTCGACACCTCGATGGTGTTCGACGTGCAGGTCAAGCGCTTCCACGCCTACAAGCGCCAGCTGCTCAACGTGTTCAAGATCCTCGACCTCTACAACAGGATTCTCATCGATCCGAGCTTCAGCCCGCGCCCGACGGCGTTCATCTTCTCCGGCAAGGCCGCCCAGAGCTACGCATTCGCCAAGGAGGTCATCCGCCTCATCAACTCGGTGGCTGAGGTCATCAACAACGACGCCCGCGTGAACGACAAGATCCGCGTCGCGTTCGTCCCGAACTTCGCCGTCTCGAGCGCACAGCTCATCTACCCCGCGGCCGAGATCTCCGAGCAGATCTCGTGGGCGGGCTCCGAGGCCTCCGGCACCTCCAACATGAAGCTCATGATGAACGGCGCGATCACGCTCGGCACCTACGATGGCGCCAACGTCGAGATCTGCGACCTCGTCGGCGAGGACAATATCAAGATCTTCGGCCTTCGCACCGAGGAGGTCGACGCCCTCAGGGCGGGCGGCAACTACTGGGCCCGCGACCTTTACGACCGCGACCGCGTCCGCCTGGGCCGCATCGTCGACGAGCTGACCGACGGCACGCTCGCGCACCTCTCGGGCAACTTCGAGAGCATCCGCGACGAGCTCTTCATCAGCAACGACCACGACCTCGTCCTCAAGGACTTCTACTCCTACGTCAATGCGTGGGAGGAGCTGACCGAGGCCTACGGCGACCGCGCCGAGTGGAATCGCGCGGCCATTCACAACACGGCTCGCTCTGGTTACTTCTCCAGTGACCGAACTATCCGTGAGTACGCACGCGAAATTTGGCATATTGATGCCTAAGGGGATACAGAAGAGCTAAGGGGGATCCACATGAGCAAGAAGGAATGCATCGCGATGCTTCTTGCCGGCGGCCAGGGCAGCAGGCTCGGCGTTCTCACCAAGAACGTTGCCAAGCCCGCGGTCTCGTTCGGCGGCAAGTACCGCATCATCGACTTCGCGCTGTCAAACTGCGCGAACTCGGGGATCGACACGGTGGGTGTGCTCACGCAGTACAGGCCGTACCTGCTGCACTCCTACCTCGGTACCGGTGGTGCCTGGAACCTCGACGAGAGCGATGGTGGCGTCGCCATCCTTCCGCCGTACGCGACCCAGACCGGCGGCGCCTGGTACGAGGGAACGGCCGACGCCGTCACGCAGAACATCGGCTTCATCGAGCAGCATGATCCCGAGTACGTCCTCATCCTCTCTGGCGACCAGCTCTACAGCATGGACTACCAGAAGATGCTCGACAACCACAAGCGCCACAACGCGGACCTCACCGTAGCCGTCATGCCCGTTCCCTGGGAGGAGGCATCGCGCTTCGGCATTATCACGCAGGACGAGGACGAGAGGATCGTCAAGTTCACGGAGAAGCCGGACAAGCCCGACTCCAACCTCGCGTCGATGGGCATTTACATCTTCAACGCAAAGCTCTTGATTGACACCCTCAGGGAGGACGCGGTCGACCAGCAGTCCGAGCACGACTTCGGAAACAACATCATCCCGAAGCTCCTTGCAGACGGCAAGCGCCTCTACACCTACGAGTTCAACGGCTTCTGGCGTGACGTCGGCACCATTGCCAGCTATCACGAGACGAGCATGGACCTCCTTGGCTCCAACCCGGACTTCGACCTCTACGAGACCGAGGCCCCCATCATGAGCAATGCCGGCACCATGCCGCCCGCCTACATCGGCCCCAATGGCGCCATCGAGGACTGTCTCGTCGGAAACGGCAGCAGCATCTACGGCAGGGCCACGCACTCCATCATCTCCACCTCCGCCTACATTGGCGAGCGTGCCGTGGTCGAGGACTCGGTCCTTTTGCCCGGAGCCACCGTCAAGGACGGCGCGCACGTTGTCCGCGCAATCCTCGGCGAGAGGGCTACCGTCGAGGAGGACGTCGTCCTCGGTAGCGTCGACGAGACGAAGGATACCGTCGTCATTGGAAATGACGTTGTTGTTGGAAAGGGGGAGGAGTAAGAATGGAGAAGATTCTCGGCCTCATCACGGCAAATTACTCCACCAAGTACCCGAGTGCCCTCTCCGAGTCGCGACCGGTCGCATCTGCTCCGTTCCTCGGTCGCTACCGTGTTGTTGACTTTGCGCTCTCCAACATGGTGAACTGCGGCATTCGTACCGTCGGCATGGTCATGCCGTACAACTACCGTTCCCTCATCGACCACATCGGCTCCGGCCGCGACTGGGGTCTGAACCGCAAGAAGGGTGGCCTTTTCATCCTTCCGGGTTCCGCATTTGGCACGTCTCGCACGGGCTCTCGCTTCCTCTTGCGCGACCTCGAGCACAACAAGGTCTTCCTCAAGCGCGGTAACACCGATCTCGTGATTCTCTCGTCGGCAAGCTTCGTCTACAACATGGACTACGCCGACCTCGTCGCCGCCCATCGCGAGTCTGGGGCTGACATCACGGTCCTCACCCAGACGGCCAGGCAGAAGGACGTTGACGTCACGGGCTTTACCATCGAGGACGGTCGCGTCAAGGGCGTCAAGCATGGCGTCGAGCAGGGCGACACCGCATTCCTCGACTGCTTCGTCATGAGCCGCACGTTCCTCCTCCAGCTGCTCGACTGGTACGAGCAGACGGACTACCTCGACCTCTTCGAGGCGATGGCCGCAGACTTCGAGCGCGTCGACGTCCGCACCTATGACTATCAGGGCTATGCAGCCCCGATCTTCAACAAGGACGTCTACTTCCACGCGAACATGGACCTTCTCGACCCGGAGATCTCGGCCGAGCTCTTCCCCGAGGGTCGCGAGATCAAGACGAAGGCTCACGACAACGCCCCGGCGAAGTTCGAGCTTGGCTCGCGCGTGACCAACTCCCGCGTCTCCGGCAGCTGCCGCATCTATGGCACGGTATCCAACTCCATCCTCGGCCGCAACGTCATCGTGGAGAGCGGGGCCGTGGTGAACAACGCCATCGTCATGCAGTCCTGCATCGTGCGCAGCGGCGCGCGCGTCGAGAACGCCATTGTCGATCGCAACAACGAGGTTCCCGCCGGAACCGAGCTCAAGGGTACGCCCGAGGCTCTGTTCATCAAGGAGAAGGCCGCGGAGTAGGGAAGGGCTATGGCTAACCAAGGTAGAAAGATCAAGGTTCTCTTCGCATCAGCCGAGGCCGTCCCCTTCGTCAAGACAGGTGGCCTGGGAGACGTGGCCGGCTCGCTTCCGCGCGCCCTCAACCAGAAGGGCGCGGAGGTGTCCGTCATTATGCCCAAGTACTCCGTCATCCCCGCGGAGTATCAGGAGCAGATGAAGCACATCGCGGAGTTCTATGTGCCCCTCGCGTGGCGCAGCGTCTACTGCGGCATCGAGAAGCTGACCTACCAGGGCGTGAACTTCTACTTCGTCGACAACGAGGCCTACTTCAAGCGCGATGGCGTCTACGGCTACTTCGACGATGGCGAACGCTTCGCGTTCTTCTCGAAGGCGATCTGCGAGGCCATCCAGTACCTGCCCGAGCTGCAGGTTGACGTGCTGCAGTGCAACGACTGGCAGTGCGCAATGGCGCCGGTTTTCCTGCGCGAGTTCTACCAGGCGTCTGAGGCGTGCCGTCACGTGAAGACGATTTTCACCGTGCACAACGTGAAGTTCCAGGGCCAGTTTGGCGACGATGTCCTCTCTGACATCCTCGGCTTGGCTGACAACCCTACCGCGGCCGGACAGCTTTACTGCGACCGCGAGTCGATCAACTATATGCAGGGGGCTCTGCTCTACTCTGACATGATCACCACGGTCAGTCCGAGCTACTCCAATGAGCTGCAGATGCCGTTCTATGGCGAGGGGATGGATGGGATATTCCGTCGTCGCGCAGACTCCCTGCGCGGCATCCTGAACGGAATCGACGTCGACATCTGGAATCCCGAGACGGACGATCTCATCGAGTACAACTACTCCGTCGACAAGATGGCGAACAAGGCCAAGAACAAGGCCGCGCTCCAGCACGAGTTTGGTCTGGCCGAGGATCCCGAGCGCCCGCTCGTCGTCATGATCGGCCGCCTCACCAACCAGAAGGGCCTGGGCCTCGTCCGCTATGCCATGAGCCGCTTCATGGAGCGCGGCGTGCAGGTTGCCGTACTCGGCACGGGCGACAAGGACCAGGAGGACGCGTTCAGGTACTTCGACTGGACCTACGGCGACAAGATGTGCGCGCGCATCACGTTCGACAACGCGCTCTCGCACCGCATGTACGCCGGCGGCGATATTCTCCTTATGCCCTCGGAGTTCGAGCCGTGCGGCCTCTCGCAGATGATCGCCATGCGCTACGGCACCCTTCCGGTCGTTCGCGAGACGGGCGGCCTGCAGGACAGCGTCGTCGCCTACAACAAGTACACGGGCGAGGGCACGGGCTTCCGCTTTGCCAACATGAATGCCGACGAGATGGCCAACACGCTTCTCGACGCCTGCGAAGTGTTCTGGACAGACAAGGACGCTTGGGCTAAGCTTCAAAGGCAGGCGATGGAGACCGACTTCAGCTGGAGTCGTGCCGCAGATGACTATCTTGACATCTACTACGGCCTCCATCCGGAGATAGACCGCTAGATAGAAGAGGGAGTACGTGAGAGCAAAACACGTTACCTCAGATAGTCAGTACAGAGATCCATTCGGCGCCGTCCAAGTGGGCGGCGCCGTTCTTCTGCGTATCGACGTCTGGGATGAGCCCGAGGCACAGGCCAAGCTTCGCCTGTGGGTCGACGAGAAGGGCGAGAAGCTCATCGACATGGATCTGGTCGAGGTCACGCAGTGGGACGAGTCGCTGGGGGAGCCGCCCCTGCGCTTCGAGACGGAGTTCAGGCCCTCCGAGGCCGAGATCGTCTGGTACAGCTTCCAGATCCTCGCGGGCGACGGCTCCGTCTGGCGCTACGGTGCCGAGGAGTCCCACAGCTGCGGCGAGGGGGCCTTCTCCCTCGGCGAGCCTCCGTCGTTCCAACTCACCGTGTACGAGCAGAAGCGCCACGTGTTTCCCGACTGGTACAAGCAGGGCATCGTCTACCAGATCTTCCCCGACCGCTTCGCGCGCGGGAAGGACTGGCGGGAGCGCGCAAGCGCCGCGCTTGCCGAGAAGCGCAACGGTCCCGGCCGGAAGATCGTGGAGGACTGGGACACCTACCCCCACTACGACAAGACGCCTGAGGGCCGCATCGCGAGCTGGGACTTCTACGGCGGGACGCTCGAGGGCGTGCGCGAGAAGCTTCCCTACCTCGAGGCGCTCGGCATCACGGCGATCTACCTCAACCCGATCTTCGAGGCGGCGTCCAACCATCGCTACGACACGGGCAACTACCTCAGGATCGACCCAATGCTGGGCGACGAGGAGAGCTTCAAGCGCCTTTGCAAGGATGCCGAGTCGCACAGCATCTCGATAATTCTCGATGGCGTGTTCAACCACGTGGGCGTCGACTCCGTCTACTTCAACAAGTACGGCAACTACGGTGACGGCGGTGCCGCCAACGACGAGCACTCGCGCTATCGCGGGTGGTTCGGCTTCAAGGAGGACGGCACCTACACGAGCTGGTGGGGCGTCGACGACCTGCCCGACATCGACGACTCGAACCCGGAGTTCCGCGACCTCGTCTGCGGACACGGCGGCGTGGTGCGAAAGTGGCTCTCGCTCGGGGCGCGCGGCTGGCGCCTCGACGTCGCCGACGAGCTCTCCGACGACTTCATCGCCGACATCAAGAGCGCGGCGCTCGCCGAGCGCGAGGACGCGCTTCTCATCGGCGAGGTGTGGGAGGACGCGAGCAACAAGTGCGCCTACGGAAAGCTGCGCAAGTACTTCTGGGGCGACGAGCTCGACGCTACGATGAACTACCCCATGCGCCACGCGCTCGAGTTCTATCTCACGAACCGCATCACGGCGACCGATCTTGCCGAGACGCTCGAGTCGCTCTACGAGAACTACCCGCGCGAGAACTTCTACAGCGCGCTCAACCTGATGGGCAGCCACGACCGCATGCGCCTCTTCACGGTGCTCGGTGGCGCACCGATGCCCGACGACATGACCGATGACCAGTGCTACCACTACCGGCTGGACGAGAGTCACCGCGGCCTTGCCATGAGCAGGCTGTGGGTGGCGGCCCTCGTGCAGATGACGCTGCCGGGCGTGCCGTGCGTCTACTACGGCGACGAGGTCGGACTCGAGGGCTACTCCGACCCCTACTGCCGCGCGACCTATCCATGGGGGCACGAGAACCGCGACTGCTTCAACACGTACCGAAACGCGATCGCGGTGCGCAAGTCGCTGCCGGTGTTCGTTGACGGAGACTTCGAGCCGTTCAGCATTAACGACGACGTCTTCGGCTTCTGGCGAAGGGACGCAGGCGCGAAGGTCTGCGTCCTCGTGAACTCGAGTCTCGTCAACTCGCACACGGTGCGCATCCCGTGTGCGGGCCCCGAGGTGGACGACATCGTCTCGGGGCGCGTGCCCAAGGTCGTCGGCAGGGAGGGTGACGAACCCGGCGAGGCCGAGGTCTTCCTCTGGCCGCTCGGCACCTCGATCCTCCACTTCCACGAGCCGGCGCGTCTGCAGGCCCCCATGGAGCGCGGCATGGGCGTGCTCGCGCACATCACCTCGATCCCGGCCCCGGCGCGTCCGGGGCACGCCGGCACGCTCGGCGAGCCCGCGCGCAAGTTCATCGACTACCTCCAGGCTGCCGGCCAGCGCTACTGGCAGGTCCTGCCCGTGAATCCCACGGACGGCTATGGGTCGCCGTACGCCGGCCTCTCGGCCTTCGCCGGAAACACGAGCCTCATGTGGGGCCTCGACGAGGAGAGCGCGGGTCTCACCACCGACTTCGAGGGAACCGCGGAATACCGTCGTTTCCTCGAGAAGAACGAGGAGTGGCTTCTCCCCTATGCGACGTTCCGCACGATCAAGACGCGCGTGGGAGAGAAACCCTGGCAGGAGTGGCCGAAGGAGTACCACCGCTACACGCCTAAACTTGCCCACGCGAAGGAGCTGATTGCAGGCGTCAAGAGCGAGTGCGCCAAGCAGTTCATGTTTATGCAGCAGTGGGACGCCATGCTTGAGTACGCGCACGAGCGCGGCGTCAAGATCATCGGCGACATGCCGATGTACGTCTCGGCGGACTCGTCGGACGTCTGGGCGAACCCCGAGATGTTCTGCCTGAACGAGGAGGGCTACCCGAGCCGGCAGGCGGGCACGCCGCCCGACGCCTTCGCGGTCAACGGCCAGCTCTGGGGCAATCCCACCTACAACTGGGCGCACATGCGGGAGACCGGCTACGACTGGTGGATGCGTCGCCTCGGGCGCGCCTTCGAACTCTACGACTACGTGCGCCTCGACCACTTCCTGGGCTTCTCGTCCTACTACACCGTGCCCGAGGGCAAGCTCGCGAGCGAGGGCTCGTGGAACTTCGCCCCCGGCCTCGAGATGTTCCAGAGGGCATACGAGAAGTTCGGGCCCCTGCCCGTCGTGGCGGAGGACCTGGGCAGCATCACGCCGGCCGTGCGCGCGCTCGTCTCGGCAACGGGCTTTCCCGGTATGGACGTCGTGCAGTTCTATGACGGCGACGTGCGCGACGGATACGATCCCGCGCCCGGCAAGCTCGTGTACAGCTCGACGCACGACACGCAGACGCTCCTGGGCTGGACGCGCGAGCGCTTTGGGCTTCGCGCATCCGACGACGACACGCGCATGCGTGCCCGGCAGCTTGCCGAGGAGATACTCGAGAGGTGCCTTGCGACGCCGGCTGACGTCGTCGTGGTGCCGCTGCAGGACGTGCTCATGCTCGACGACACGGCGCGCATGAACGTGCCCGGCGTGGCCGAGGGCAACTGGAGCTGGCGGGCCGACTACGATGACGTGGCGAAGTCCGTCGTCGCGCTGCATGGCCTTGCGGAGAGAAGCGACCGGCTGTAGTCGGCGCCGACTCACCGTCGGCACCCCATGACGTCTTGCTGAGGAACTGGCCCGAGGAAACGCACCGCGCGTGACCTCGGGCCTCGTCATGTTGGTTGATCGGGACGGTGACGTCACGACGCGATGCGGCGCGGCGGTGACACCGTCTGCCGCGCGTATAGTAAAGGCGTGTCTCAGTTATCATAACGACCTATTACGATATCGTGCTAATAGCAAGAGAATCATTGACCCGCGTGTTGGCGGTGCGCTCGTCGGCACCCTGCGTGCGGAAAACGAGGGGGCGCAAGATGGAACAGGGAAACATGAGGAAGTATGTCGCGGAGGGGATAGGGACCTTCGTGCTTGTGGCGTGTGGCTGCGGAACAGCTGTGGCCATGGGATGCGATTCCTCGATCGGAAACGCGGCATATGTGGGAACGGCGTTTGCCTTTGGCCTCGCAATCGTGGCCATGGCGTACTCGATCGGCAACGTGTCGGGCTGCCACGTGAACCCGGCAGTCTCCCTGGCCATGTTCATCGACGGGCGACTGAGCTTCACGGACCTCGTCGGCTATGTTGCGGCGCAGGTCATTGGTGCGTTTTTGGGCGCTGCCCTTGTCGGCGTCATGCTCGGGCTCGACTCGGGGCTGGGCGCAAACGCCCTCTATGACGGAAGCGTCGTAAAGAGTCTGCTCATTGAACTCGTCCTCACGTTCGTATTCGTGATGGCGGTGCTCGGAGCGACAGACAAGATCGAGAACTCCGCCGTGGCTGGCCTTGCCATCGGTGGCGCGTTGACGCTCGTGCACCTCGTGGGAATACGCTTTACCGGCACGTCGGTCAACCCCGCTCGCTCGCTTGCGCCCGCGGTGCTTGCCGGTGGAAGCTCGCTTGCATGCGTGTGGGTGTTTCTCCTCGCGCCCCTCGCCGGAGGCGCGCTTGCCGCCGTGTGCTATCGAGCAATCAACCCTAGGGAGTAGCGACAGATAGCGCACTTCGCACTTTTCGGTGGGTATTGCGAAGTGCGGATTAAGGTCACGAGGACATGCCACCGACGACCCCGGAGCGCAAAACCCCGCCGAGTGAACTGTCCGAGAGTCTCCGGCGCAAAATGGCCCCGTGTGGATTCCCGCCGCCGAGCCCCAGGCGCAAAAGTGGCTCCAGTGGATGACTCCAGGCGCAAAACCCGCTCGAATGGATGATTCGGGAATCCACTAGAAGGGGTTTTGCGCCTGGGGCAATCCACACGAGGCCATTTTGCGCCTGGGCCCCTCGGCCAATCGTCCACTCGAAGCACTTTTGCGCCGGGGACAGTTCACGCGGGGCCATTTTGCGCCGGAGGGCGTCGGGCAATCGTTCGCTTGAGGCGCTTTTCATATGTTCGTCAGCGCGTAAAGCGCGCATGACGAAATGGTCCGGCCGGTTCCGGAGGCTGGCCGGGCCGCCTCCCCGACCAGGCCGGCACAAAGACCATCCGCCGCGCCGTCCGGTGCCGCCATCCGGCCGCTCCGTGCCCATGGTTGGGAACGCGCGCAGTTTCGCCTTTGTGGCGGCCGCGACGCCGCAGCCGGCGCCCGCGGCCCTGATCGACCTGCACGGGTCGAACTTCGTGGGGCCCGACTCGTAGGTGCAGAGAGTCCTGCCCGTCGTGTGCCTGGCGACCCAGCCCATCGCCCCGGCGGCGCCGGGGCAGCCGGGCAGGCGCCCGCTCACGACCTCCCCGGTGCTCGTGTCCAGCGTGGCGACCGCGATCGGCCGCGCGCACGCCCATCGCGGCGAAGCCGGTGTAGTTCCTGGCACCATGCCCGCTCATCGGGACTCCTCTCCTCGGGACGGCGTCGGCCGCGGTTGCCCTGGGACTAGCGCGGCCCGGGAGGGGACTCTGCGGCCTCGCCTCGGGCGGGCGGGTCACGAGGGTTCCGAGCTGATGAACATATCGCCTGCGCTCCGCCCTTTGCACGATGGCTCGATCGAGATCACCCTCCTCGGCGGCGCGCCGCCAGGGCAATCCGGCAATCCACCAAAGGTTTCAAAGAGTCCGAATGGTGCTGGGTGGCGAGTCGCACGGCGATCTTGCGACGAGTTACGATGCGTTGCGCAATCTGGATCGTCTCGGCCGTCTCGGCTGTCGAGGCGGCCCCTCACCTGTACAATGGGGCACATGTTTATCAACAGAATCTCAAAGCAGCTCCTCTCCGCCCCGGAGCTGGCACCCCTTCTCGGCGAGATGAGAGAGGGCCATGACGCGACGCTTGGCATTGCCCAGAGCGCCCGGCCCCTCATGCTCGCGTCCCTTTGGGCGGAAGACCCCCGGCCGTGCCTCTTCATCGTCTCCGGCGAGGAGGCGGCGGACCGCGCGTCGCGCGCGCTCGCCGCATGGCTCGGGGCGGACGTCGTGTGCCGCTATCCCGAGCGAAGGGACTGGCCATGGGCGGCGACCGCCGTGGACGACGCCGTCGTCGGTGCCCGGGCCAATGCCGTTGCTCGTCTTGCGGCGGGCGAGAAGTGTCTCGTCGTGGCGAGCGCGCGTTCGCTCCTGCGACGCGTGCCCCCCGTCGACTCGGGATACTTCGCGTCGTGCACCTTCGCCGTGGGCGACCAGGTCGAGTTCGAGGACGTCGGACGACTGCTCGTGGGCATGGGGTACACCGACCGCGGTGACGCTGGCGAGGTGGACGAGCCGGGTGCCTTCCACGTGCACGGCGACTCCGTCGACATCTTTCCTGCCCAGGCGACGGCCCCCGTGCGCGTCGAGTTCTTCGGCGACGAGGTCGACCGCGTGCGCCGCATGCTCCCCTCGACGGGTCAGACCATAGGCGAGCTGGAAAGCGTCACCATCTCGCCCTGCCGCGAGATCGCCCTCACCGACGAGACGGTCTCTCGTGCCCGGCGCGCGCTCTTCAACCGCGCACAGGAGAGCTCGAAGGTCGCGGCTGACCTCGAGCTCATCGAGGCGCGTGCGGCGGATCCCACGCTCGACAGGTATCTCCCGGAGCTCTATGGCGGCTCGGCGAG
>JAGAWD010000416.1 GCA_017941585.1 Olsenella sp.
CTAGGGCGCGAGCTGGTGATTTGCCACACCCGACGCACGAATGGTCGACCCTGTTGCGCGCGAACGCCCGCGTTTTGCAGGACAAACCGAAAGCCGTTGCATTTACCTCTGCACCGTTGCGGTAAGGTTTTCAATCAAGCTATGAATTCTTTTTTCAGTATTTCTCGATATTTTGTGTTTGAAAAACCCTATACTGTACAGAGTATGGAGCAATTATGAAGAGGATTGCCCGTATGGCTCGGTCGCCATTAAGGCGAGTGACGGCCGAATCGGAACTGTTGGATGCAAGGAATGTGTAAGGAGGAAGTGAATGGTCAGCATTGTTCTAGCAAGCCACGGTAAGTTTGCCGAGGGCATCATGGAATCTGGCAGCATGATCTTTGGTCCGCAGCAAAACGTTGCGGCTGTCGTGCTCACCCCCGACATGGGTCCCGACGCGCTTCACCAGAAGCTGCTCGATGCAATCGCCACCTTTGATGACCAGGAGCATGTTCTGTTCTTGGTCGATCTTTGGGGCGGCACGCCGTTCAACCAGGTCTCTCGTCTCATCGAAGAGGAGGGCCACGAGGACTGGGTCGCCGTGACCGGACTCAATCTCCCCATGCTCGTCTCCGCCTATGGCTCGCGTCTCGCGGCCGATACGGCGGTTGACGTCATGAAGGAGATCTATCCCGAGTCCAAGGACGGCGTCAAGGTCAAGCCCGAGGATCTCCAGCCTGCGGGCGCTGCAGAGCCCGCCGCGGCGGCTCCTGCGGCTGCACCCGTGGGTGCCATTCCGGAGGGTACTGTCATGGGGGACGGGCATATCAAGTACGCATATGTCCGCATCGACACCCGACTGCTTCACGGCCAGGTGGCAACTGCCTGGACCAAGCAGATCAACCCGGACCGCATTCTGGTCGTCTCCGACGGCGTCTCTCACGACGATCTGCGCAAGAACATGATCATCCAGGCGGCGCCTCCCGGAGTCAAGGTCCACGTCATTCCCATTGACAAGCTCATTGCGGTCGACAAGGACCCGCGCTTCGGTGCCACGAAGGCAATGGTTCTCTTCGAGAACCCCCAGGACCTTCTCCGTGCGGAGGAGGGCGGCGTCAAGTTCGACGAGGTCTGCATCGGCTCCATGGCTCACTCGGCCGGCAAGACCGTCATCAACCAGGCGATCGCCTGCGACGCCGAGGACGTCAAGACGCTTCAGGCCATCCGCGACAAGGGCACGAAGTTCTACGTCAAGAAGGTTCCTGCCGACAAGTCGGAGGACATCTGGGCTCTTCTCAAAGAGAAGAACATGGCCTAAGGGCCCGATAAGGAAGAAGGAGGGAATTCATGTCGCCTATTACGATTGTCCTAATCGTTCTCGTTGCGTTCCTTGCCGGTATGGAAGGTATTCTCGACGAGTTCGAGTTCCACCAGCCGCTGATCGCCTGTACGCTGATCGGCATCGTGAGCGGTCACCCGCAGGAGGGCATCATGCTCGGTGGCTCCCTGCAGATGATGGCCCTCGGCTGGGCAAACATCGGCGCGGCCGTCGCCCCTGATGCGGCCCTCGCCTCGGTTGCCTCGTCGATCATCATGGTCCTCGCGCTCCAGGGTGGCAACGCCGATCCGACCACGGCCATCACCACGTCGATCGCCATCGCCGTGCCCCTGTCCGTCGCAGGCCTGTTCCTGACGATGATCGTCCGTACGATTGCAATCCCCATCGTCCACGCAATGGACGCGGCCGCCGAGAGGGCCAACTTCGGCACGATCGACATGCTCCAGATCCTCGCCATCATCCTCCAGGGCGTCCGCATCGCGGTTCCCGCCGCGGCGCTCTGCTTCGTTCCCGCCGAGGCGGTCACCCAGGCTCTGCAGGCAATGCCTGAGTGGCTGACCGGCGGCATGGCCGTCGGTGGTGGCATGGTCGCCGCCGTCGGTTACGCAATGGTCATCAACATGATGGCCACCAAGGAGGTCTGGCCGTTCTTCGTGCTCGGTTTCGTCCTCGCGGCTCTCTCTGAGCTCACGCTCATCGCCCTTGGTGCCATCGGCGTCGCCCTTGCCCTCATCTACCTCGGCCTCAAGGAGCTTGCCACCCAGGGTGGCGGTGCCGTTGGCTCTGGAGATCCGCTTGGCGACATCCTGAATGACTACGAGTAGGAAGGGAGTGATTACTGTGGCAGAAAACAAGATCGAGCTCACCAAGAGCGATCGTATGTCAG
>JAGAWD010000417.1 GCA_017941585.1 Olsenella sp.
CCCAAGTGTTCCAGCTTGGCACCAAGTACTCGGAGGCCATGGGCGCCACTTTCGCCGACGAGGACGGCAGGGAGAAGCCTTTCCTCATGGGCTGCTACGGCATTGGCGTCTCGCGTACCCTGCAGGCCATCGTCGAGCAGCACCACGACGAGCACGGCATCATCTGGCCCGTCTCCGTCGCTCCCTACGAGGTGGAGGTCGTGCCGCTCGACGTGCACGACGACCTTTGCTGGCCCGTTGCCGAGCAGGTCGCCGCAGAGCTTCTCGCGGCCGGAATCGAGGTCGTGGTGGACGACCGCAAGGAGCGTCCCGGCGTCAAGTTCGCGGACGCCGACCTCATGGGCTTCCCGTATCAGGTCGTATGCGGCAAGAAGGCCATCAAAAACGGCAACGTTGAAGTCAAGGACCGCTCCACGGGAGAGCGCAGCGAGGTTGCCATCGCCGACGTTGCGTCTGTCCTCGCTGAGAAGGTCGGTGCCGCTCGTCGATAGCCGCGTGAAACTAAAGGTTTTTCTGGCGGCGCCTCACGTGTCGCCTTGACAATTCTGGCTGTCATGGCGTCGCTGGTCACATTTTCAGAGATAGCGTCTTGAGGGGGAGCGGGTCCGCCGAGCGGACCCGCCCTCCACTCATGTGACGGCGCCATTTCGCTTTTTGTAGAAATACCGCCAAAGGGGAGCGAGGGCCGGGGCGCAAAAGTGGCTCGAGTGGACGACTTGGAGCTCGAAACCGCGAGCCCACCCTGAGCCGGTCGAAGATGATTACTGGAGCCCTCGGGGCGCCACTCAAGGAAATGCTCTCGATGGTGTTTGACGAAGCAATTCCCGTAATCTGGTCGGCGGGTTGGTCTTGTGGTCACCCGCCGACCAGTACTCTTTCATTACACTGCGGTTTTACGTACAGTGATAAATTGCTAAGTGTATTCGTAGGCTATTTCGATAAGGAGACGAGATGAAGCCCTCGACTAAGAAGGCCCTGATAGCAGCAGGTGCCGCGATTCTCATCGTGACTGGATGCTCGAGCATGTCCGGCAAGAAGTCGGACGCCGGCTCGACATCAACCACGACCACGACCAGCGCCCAGACCGAGAAGAAAACCGATACCCCCGCACAAACCGAGGCAAAGAACGAGACGCAGGCGCCGGCACAACCCACCACAACGACGCCGACTCAGCCTACCGCGACCGTCTCGCAACAGAATGCGCTGAAGAAGGCAAAGCAGTACCTCAACTACACCGCATTCTCATACGACGGACTGGTAGAACAGCTCGAATTCGAGGGCTTCTCAAACGAGGATGCGATCTACGGTGCTGACCACTGCGGGGCAGACTGGAACGCACAGGCTGCGAAGAAGGCCAAGCAGTATCTTGACTATTCCGCATTCTCGCATGATGGGCTGGTCGAACAGCTTGAGTTTGAGGGCTTCACGACAGATCAAGCGGAGTATGGAGCCTCTGCCGTCGGACTCTAGCCACAAAAATAGCTCCCGCGATCATCCGCCAAGGGCGTAGCTGTGGTCTGACCCGAAAGATTGGGTCACAAATGGCACATCACACAAAAGGGCTGTCGCGCAGGAGGCGGCTCGAGGACTTCCCTTGCGTGCCGTACTTTCGCACGTGCGTCGTGCGAGAGACGTATATGCTGCAGGCCGGTATCCTGGATTCGGTGAACGCCGCGGCGCACGGACGCAGAAAGAAGGTCGGCTACTTCAACTATCAGAGACCGGAGAACGTCGACGCGGCGCTCCAGGCAGGGAGTTTCCTTGTGGTCAAGGGCGGTCTAGACGGCAAGAATTGCATATAATCGCAAGCCGAGTGAATACCGAGTTTTCTACACTCCCATGCGGTGCCCTTATTCAATGAATATGCAAACAAAAACAGGTCGGGGCCAACGCTCCGACCTGCTGCTTTGTTGGTGGGCCCACCAGGATTCGAACCTGGGATGAAGGGATTATGAGTCCCCTGTGTTAACCGCTGCACTATAGGCCCTTTTGAAAAAAGGCGGCGGATTGACCGCCGCCCCTTGTTCACATGGTGGAGAATAGGGGGTTCGAACCCCTGACCTCATGACTGCCAGTCATGCGCTCTCCCAGCTGAGCTAATTCCCCAATCGCTTGGTGCGGTAGCTACTATACCAAAGTGAGACGCAGTTTCAAGCGAGAAATTTCAAATCTTTCGAAGTCTGGGGGACATGTGTGAATATTCTTCACAAAAGGCGGTACACTCTAAGGCGTCATACTGGCGCAAGGGGAGGCACGCTTCCTTTTGGACAAGTTCTACCTGCGGATTGCCCGAACACCTTCTTTTCGGAGCTCCGCGTGGAGAGATTAAGGAGAGATTTATCGTGACGGCAGAGTGCAGGAATCTAAAGATGGCGGCCATCGCCTCTCTCATCTTCGGGCTCATCACCTTCGGCGTGGGGGTGTTCTACATCGTCATGTCGCCCACGGTCACCCAGTCCTACGTCACGCTTGTGGACGGCGCTGCGCTCACCTACATGGGCTTTACCGCCGCGCGCAGGATCAACGTTCCCTCCAACGCGCCGGCAATCAGGAACATGTGCTCAGTCGTGGTTCTCGTCGCGTTCGTCTGCGCGGCATTCCTCATGCTCAACCACGCAAAGATCATCATGCAGGTGATCATCGGAAGCTTGGGGCTCGTTCTCTCGCTCATCTGCTTCGTCCTCGCGCGCAAGATCGTGAACATCCAGAAGGCGCAGTAGCGGTTTTCGATGCACCCTTTCATACGGATGATGACGATGGGGCGGTTCCGAAAGCGGAGCCGCCCCTTTTTGTCCGTGTTGCTTTCGTTCGCAGCGCATCAATTTGCAAAAGAATCCATTCTCGGGTGAACTTTGGCGAGACTTCTGCTAAGATGCTATCCGCTAAGGGCGATTGGCTCAGGGGTAGAGCACTTCCTTCACACGGAAGGGGTCGCTGGTTCGAATCCAGCATCGCCCACCATTCGATTGAAAGGTCCCGTTCACCGAACGGGACTTTTTTCTTTTCCGGCACATTGTGAGAAACTGGATTTGATCAGAGCGCAAGAGCATTGCTCGCAACCCGAGGGGCATGGTCGATTGGGGGCGGAATTGTCTGAAGAGCGCGCAGGCGGCGGCCAGGAGCCGTCGGCGGAGGGCGAGCCCCGCAGGCTCATCGGTGCCATCTCGTTTGACGGCGTTGATTGCCCCATCCGTCGCACGGATGTGCACGAGACCTACTTCGCCTTCGATCCGCCAGACGGCGCCCCTGCCATCTATACGGACGGTCAGACCACGAACGAGCAGCTCATAGCTTTTATCAACCAGTGGCTTCCGGTTGCCAAAGACGTCATGGGGGACGTCGCGAGGCGCTTTCGCAAGAACGAGTCGCCCGTGTGCCGGTACCAGACGGGAGACCTCGCCTACGTGTTCGGCCGGCCCTTCATGCTGCGCATCTACCCCCAGTCCCGGGGCAGCATGCGCCATGCGTCGCGCGGGAGGGCCAACGTCGGCGTGCGCGTCGTCACGGAGGTCAGCCTCATCGAGGTGTTCGTGATGCAGGTGGACAGTTACGACCAGAGGCGAGGGTCCTTCATGAGCTGGGCTGACGGGGTCCTCGTCCGAAACGGCGCCGGCCTGTTCTTCCAGGCAGCCGCACGCGCCGGAATCGACCTCTCCGACGCGCGCCTTTCCTTCCGGGCAAGGGAGATCCACGATCAGCTCGTTCGCTATGACGAGAAGTCGGGCGTTGTCTGGCTCTCGCGCGACCTCATTCCCTTTCCGCCCATGTGCTGCGCATACGCATGCGCCCGCGAGCTGGCGCGGCATGCGGCTCCGAAGGACCTTGCCGGCGAGGACCGCGAGCGCGAGGTCGCCAGGCTCACCCGGCTGGGATGCCCCGACTGGGAGCAGGCGCGCGAGATGCTGACCGACAAGGACTCCGTCCTGCGCCGACAGTAGGTTCCTCGGCGGGTAGGCCTATCGCAGTGCCTTGGTCGTGCGCTCCGCTACGGTCGCCGACCTCGAGAAGGCGTTGCCGGTGACGCGGTTCCTGCCGCCGCTCTTCGAGCTGTAGAGGTTGGCGTCGGCCTGGCGAATCATGAGTCTCAGGTCGCTGGTGACGGCCGGCCGCCCCCAGACGTATCCCGCAGATACGTGCACGGGAAGCTCGCAGCGCTCCTCGCATGCGGCGCCGATGCGCTCCCTCAGCTCCTCGGAGCGGCGGGCAAAGCTGTCCTCGCGCTCGTCTGGGCAGATGACGAGGAATTCGTCCCCGCCGTAGCGGTACACGTGCTCTGCGCCGCATTCCTCGGCGAGGCAGCGGCCGATCTGGTTGAGGATCGCGTCGCCCGCCGCATGCCCGTGCGCGTCGTTCGCCTGCTTGAAGTTATCGACGTCAAGCATCATGACATGTAGGTCCTTGTCCAGCAGGGTGGGGAGGTCCCTCCTGAGCGCGAAGCGGTTGCGCGTGCCGGTGAGGGAGTCGGTCGCAGAGGCCTCCTCCAGGAGGCGGTTGTCCTCCTCAAGCTCCTGCGCGAGGTTCTCGAGTTCCCCGAAGGCTATGTTCACTACATGGCGCAGCGACGAGACGAAGAATGTCACAATAGTGATGCCGATAGTCGAAACGACGACCTTCTGGAGGTTCTGCGCGGTGAAGCTCACGAGGCTGTGGTCCGTAGAGAAGAAATACAGCGTGTAAGCGAGCATCACGAGAGCTCCGATGACGCCGCCCGTAAAGCCGAACAGCGCCGAGCAAACCACCAGGCCCGACACGAGGATCATGTTGGGGTTGGGGACCTTGAAGATGTTGACGACGAGGGCGAGGGCGAGCATTGCGGCCAGCGTGACCGCGGCAGCGGCCGGTCTCGGCACTCTGAGCCCCACGATCCGTTCGTAGCTCTCTCGCCATACTCGTCCTGACCCTCTTGGCCGACTCTCCGTCGTACACGATGCTCGCTTCCCTTCCGTTCCAGCGAGGCACGGCGCACCGTTTGCGCCAGGCCTCGACGCATCGAAAGGATAGGATAAGATATTTCGCCCGCTCTGGAGGCCTTTTCATCAAATGTGCCGCTTGTCCCTCGGCCGTTAGGTTTTCGGTTGAGTCCCAGGAGAAACTCGCGTTTCGATAATTCTGGCGGAATGCTGCCCTTGAGCCTTGCCCATAAGTCCGTGCTCCGCCTTTGTGCTGGGGCGTTGCGGACGAGAATGCGCTCGAGGTCAATCTGCGCCGACCGCCATCCGCCAAATGCTTCGAAGGGCCGAGAAAATAATCCCCGCGTGATGCGAGAATAATCCCGGAAGACCCTTGCTCGTCACGCGGCGTGACGTTGCATGATGTGTCCCGAAGGGAGGTGGTTTCCA
>JAGAWD010000418.1 GCA_017941585.1 Olsenella sp.
CACCCCTCCTGCCGCCCTCGCCGACGTTGTCGCAGACGACCTTCGTGAGCGTCGCGCGGATGAAGTTCTTGTCCTCCAGCCAGCTCGCCAGCGACCGTGCGTACATGATCTCGTCCTTGTCGACGAGCTTCTTTCGGTACGCCTGGTACGCGAGGATGACGCGGTCGGGAAGCGTGTCGCGGGTGATGTCCGTCCACGCGGCCTCAATGCGAGGCATGTCCTGCTTGCGGGGCGTCCTGAGTGACATGGATATGAGCTCGTTGAGCCGTTCGCGATACGGCACGCTTCCGCGCTCGGGCTCCCCGCTCCCAGGCTTTTTCCCACCAGTCGCGACCTCCGTGACCTCCGCCGCGCCGCGGCTCACGACCCTGGCGGCGGACCGTGCTCCCTTCGACGCAGCCTTCGCCACGCTCTTCGCGCCGGCCGCGACCTTCCTGCCGATGGCCTGCGCGAGTTCGAGTGCCTCGTTGATGGGTCGGTAGACCTTGCAGTAGCGCACCCCCTCGAGGTGCTCCCTGCACAAGAGCCCGTGGTCGACGAGGCGCTTGAGGGCGCGGTAGACCGTCGACAGCGGACGGCCGATGAACTCCGCGACCTTGGCCGCGGTTGCTCGGTCGGGGCGGTTGATCTTCGAGCAGTACATGACGCACGCGAGCACGTCGCTCTCTGTGGCGGGAATCGTCAGCGCGAACCCGAGCGCACGTGGCTTTGGCATGTACTCGCGGGCGTACGGCAGCTCCATCGACCTCGCGAGGTCGTCGCGCCATGGGTCGGGGGCGGGCCCCTCGTCGTCCCACCCGCCTTGTTCTTTATTGTTGTAGTAAATCGTGTCGTCCATGAAGGTCTTCCTCTCGTCTGCGTGTTCCCCTATATTCTCCCCCTGGTTGCCGGCAGGGCCGGAGCACAGACTGCCGGATTCCTCTCAAGCGAGGGACCGCACCGTCCCTCAGGCCCCGCCCCCGCGGTAGGTCCCTCCGACAATCCTCTCCATCCTCGCCACGAGGCGGTCGACCCCGTCGAGCGTGACGGCCACGTGTGGGGACAGCAGGCGCACCGCCTCCCCGAGCCCGCCCTGGGCCCCGGCGAGGTTCAGCTGTTTGGCAACCTGATTGAGGTTCACGCCCTGCCTGTAAAGCTCCCGGTGGCAATCGAGCAGAGCGTCGCGGTCCACGGAGACGTAGGGCGCCGGGCGGTAGACGCAGCGTGAGCGCACGTACTCCGAGGCGCTCATGTTCACGGCGCGCGCGTTGCGGGCGAGCTCGTCGCGCTCGCGGTCAGAGAGATAGACCTTGCGGGGCCTACGTCCCGCCGCCGCGAGGGCGTCCTCGCGGGCCGTCGGGGTGGCGTCCGGTGAGGAGAGCAGCGCCCTCCTCACATAGGAGGAGAGGGTGACGCCCTCTGCCGCGGCGGCCGTGGCGAGCCGAACGCGCTCCTCGTCCGTCACACGCACCCTGACGAACCTGTCCCTACTCGCCATGGCCGTCCACCTCGGCGCGGGGCTCTTGCGCGGGCACCTGCTCGAAATCCAGGCCGAGGTACGGCTCGTGTTCGGGGCAACATGCCTCCGCAGGGGTTTCCGCGAGCTCTCGGTCGTTCCCAACCATGCTGTTTCCTCCTGTGTCGTGAATGCGTCGGGCTTGGTAGGCCCGGCGTGTGTGCTATAGTTGGCCCATCCTCCCGGACGGCGCGTTCTTCGCGCGGTTCGGTCGTGGGTGGAGAGGCAGGGTAACGCCTGACGGGAGCGGGACCGGGTGGTGCCGACCGTGACGAACGGATGGTATTCCCTGCCTCAACG
>JAGAWD010000419.1 GCA_017941585.1 Olsenella sp.
ACTCGAGCCCAATTTGCGCTCCGGGGGCGCCGAGGCGAATCCACTCGACGCCGATTTGCGCTCCGAGGCCGGTGGCGAGTTCGCTCGATTGCGCTTTGTGCTGGCGCCACTTGGCTTCGTCAAAAGCTCTGAAGGGCCTTCCTTTGAAGAGCCTTAGAATCAAGTAAGGTGCATCTGAGAAATCGGGCAGGGCAGAAGCTGCGCGTCTGGCGGCATGCGCAGCATCGCGTTCATTGCGCCGCGCACCACGCGCCACACCGCGCGTCGCACGTCGCGGGTCCCGCGCCTGGAGCTACAGGGAGGAGAGGCATGCAATATCGTAGCGACCGGAACGGCGAGCCCGTCTCGCTTCTCGGCTTTGGGTGCATGCGCTTTGCGCGCTCGGGCTCGCAGATTGACCTCTCGCGCACGGAGGAGCAGGTCATGCGCGCAATCGAGCTGGGCGTGAACTACTTCGACACCGCCTACATCTATCCGGGCAGCGAGGACGCGCTCGGCCAGATCCTCGAGCGCAACCACGCGCGCGACCGCGTGAACATCGCGACGAAGCTCCCGCAGTACCTCATCAAGGGCAAGGGCGCGATCGACCGCTACTTCGCCGAGCAGCTCGCGCGCCTGCGCACCGACCACGTGGACTACTACCTCATGCACATGCTGACCGACATCGCCGCGTGGGAGAAGCTCGTCTCGCTCGGCATAGTAGACTGGATCGCCCGCAAGAAGGAAAGCGGCGAGATCCGCAACGTCGGGTTCTCGTTCCACGGGAACTCGGCCATGTTCAAGCAGGTGCTGGCCGCGTACGACTGGGACTTCTGCCAGATCCAGTACAACTACCTCGACGAGACGTCGCGGGCGGGGCGAGAAGGGCTTCTCGCCGCGGCCGAGCGCCAGATTCCCGTCGTCATCATGGAGCCGCTGAGAGGCGGAACGCTTGCGACCCGTCTGCCCAGGGCCGCCGAGCGCGTCGTGGCCGAGGACTCCCACGGCTGGACCCCGGCCGAGCTGGCCCTGCGCTGGCTTTGGGACCAGCCTCAGGTGACCTGCGTGCTCTCGGGCATGAACTCGCTCGAGATGGTGGAGGAGAACTGCCGCGTGGCGAACTCGTGCGAGGCCGGATCGTTTGGCGAGGCCGAGCGGGAGCTGGTGCGCCGCGTGCGCGACGAGATCCTCGCGAACACCAAGATTGGCTGCACGGGATGCCGCTACTGCCAGCCGTGCCCGGCGGGCATCGACATCCCGGCGCTCTTCAGCGCGTGGAACACCGCGGCGACCGACGGTCGCGCGCACGCGCGCCACGTCTACCTGCAGACGGTGGGGCTGCAGAAGAGGCCGGTGTTCGCGTCGGCCTGCGTCGGGTGCGGCAAGTGCGAGAGCCATTGCCCCCAGCACCTGCCCATCCGCGAGAAGATCAAGGAGGCCGACCGCGAGCTGCGCCCGCTGCCGGATCGCATCGCCGGTGCCGTCGGCCGCTGGTGGGCCCTGAGGTAGCCGGTCGCCGCGCCGGTCGCCGCGCCGGTCGCCGCGCCGGTCGCCGCGCCGGTC
>JAGAWD010000420.1 GCA_017941585.1 Olsenella sp.
GGTGCTGGTGTCAAATCCCCTCAAGGTGGTTGAGGAGACGACGGAAGCCATGCCCGCCGAAGCCCCAGGCGCGACCGGCACGGTCGTGCGTCATCGCTACGAGATGGATTTCGACGACCTCGCCAAGAAGGCCGCAGACCCCAACAATACCCTGCTTTTGCTCTGCAACCCGCACAATCCCGTTGGGCGCGCCTGGTCGGCTGCCGACCTGCGGCGCCTGTTGGACATCTGCGTCCAAAACGGAGTCGTCGTCGTAAGCGACGAGATACATGGCGACCTCGTGCTGCCCGGATTTACCCACACCTCGATCATGCAGGTGGCCGATGTGGGGGAGTACTCCAGCGTCATGGTCTGCACCGCTCCGAGCAAGACCTTCAACCTCGCTGGCTGCCAGAGCTCCGTGGCGTTCGTCCCGCACGAATCGATGCGAGACGCGCTAAGGGAGGAGCTCGGAAGGTCCGCGATCTGGCAGCTCAACGCACTTGCCTACCCTGCGACGATCGCGGCCTACACCGAATGCGACGCTTGGCTCGAGGAGCTTCTCGAGGTCATCTCTGGCAACTACGCCTTCCTCAGGGGGTTCATGGAACGCTACCTTCCCGAGATCGAGGTATACCAGCTCGAGGCGACCTATCTTGCCTGGCTCGACTTCAGGGCATGGGGGCTCACTCCGCAGGAGCTCGAGGACTTCATGACCAAGGATGCGCTCCTCTTCTTCGACGAGGGCTACGTCTTCGGCGAGGAGGGAAACGGGTTCGAGAGGATTAACCTTGCCTGCCCCCGCAGTGTCATCGAGGAGTCGCTCGAGCGGCTCGTGGCGGCCGCCCGCGAGCGCAAGCTCGGCACCTTCGGAGGCGTCGCATGAAGTATTCGATCAATGCACCCCTCGCCCCTGACGCGATAGGACCCTACTCCCAGGGAACCACTGCGGGCAGGCTCGTCTTTGCCGCAGGTCAGATAGGGCTCGATCGCGACAATCCGGAGAAGCTCGTAGAAGGGGGGATCAGGGCACAGACCGCCAGGATCATAGAGATCGTCGAGGCGCTTCTTGCCGAGGCCGACTGCACCCTTTCCGACGTCGCGCAGACCACGATCTACCTCACGAACCTTGACGACCTCGACGCGGTGAATGAGGTTTATTCCGAATACTTCATAACGCCCGCACCCGCCCGCTCCGTAATGGAGGTCCGACGCCTGCCGTTCGATGCGCTTATCGAGATGGATTGCATCGCGTGCAGGTAAGGGGTGTATCATAGTAAAGTCAATTCACTATGAGGGGAGTTCTACATGCAGCCATCAAGGAACAATGAGACCGACAGCGGTGCCACTCGCATATTCCGCATGCCGTCTTCTGATGCGACCTCGCCAGACCTCATGCGCGATGCAGGCCCGCAGAACCCCTCGCTCACCATCGTAAAGGGACCTCAGATGGGTTCGAACTTCGAGCTCACTGATTCTGACGTGACCATCGGTCGTGACCCGAGCAACGCAATCTTCCTGAATGACATGACGGTATCTCGTCGCCATGCGAAGATTGACCTTTCCGGCCTTTCGTCGGGATTCGCGACCGTAGAGGACCTGGGTTCGCTCAACGGCACCTGGGTCGATGGAGCCATCGTGAACAAGGCCATGCTCAAGGACGGGTCCACCATTCAGATAGGAACGTTCCGCATGGTGTTCCACACCAATCGCAAGCAGCAGAGAATCGAGACCGGTAACTAAGCCATGGCAGACGCCGGATACCTCACGATCGGTAAGGTCGTCAAGAGACTCAAGTCCCAATACCCAGAGCTCTCCATCTCCAAGGTGCGCTACCTTGAGGACGAGGGATTGCTGAACCCGTCGCGAACTCCCTCGGGATACAGACTCTATTCTCAGCGTGACGTTCATCGCCTCGAGACCATTCTCTACCTGCAGAAGAATCGCTTTCTTCCGCTATCGGTCATCAAGGAGCAGCTCGATGGGGGAGCGGGAGACCTTGGCGGTCTGGAGGAGCCTGCGGCCTTGGGATACGCGCTCCCCGAGGAGGAGGACGAGGTCACCAGTCGCCTTCATCCCATTGACCGCATGCCCGAGGTTGCAGGATGCTCGGTTAGCTTCGTCCGCCAACTGTCTGAGGCCGGCGTCATACAGCTGAAGAAGTCGCCGCATGGCAGGGACCTCGTGGATGGGAAGGACATCGCCCTCATCCGCGTTTGCGACGAGTTACAGCACTTTGGATTCGGGCCGAAGAACCTTCGTCAGTACGTCATTGCTGCGAATAGGGAGAGTACGACGTTCGAGCAGGCGCTTATGGTTTACGCGCGGCGTGCCGGTGGGGTGGAGATGGAGCTCACCGACGAGAGCCGGGAGCAGTTCGGTAAGGCGCTGACCAAGATGCTCCTGCTCACGGGTCAGGTTCGCGAGGCGCTCATTCGCAAGAGGATAGGAAATGCCTTCAGCGAGATGGAGTGAGATCTTAGGCTCCGTCCTATCTATTATTCACCTATCTTGGAGTATCATTACTTAGTATTGGTTTATTTGTCCGAAGCATCATTTTGCAGGACGTACGCGGCTCCTGGCTGCAGGAAGGGACGACCCGTGACCATTCAGGATTACGAGAAGCTTATCTATGACATTCCCGACTATCCCGAGCCTGGTGTCATCTTCAAGGATGTCACGCCTCTCATGGCCGACTCCGAAGGGTTCGTTGGTCTTACGAATGACCTTGCCGATCATTTTAGGAGTGCGGGCGTTACGAAGGTCGTCGGGGCAGAGGCTCGCGGCTTCCTTGTGGGGGCACCTGTTGCCTTGAGTCTTGGCGTGGGGTTCGTACCGGCTCGCAAGCCCGGCAAGCTTCCTCGAGAGGTATACTCGCAGAGCTATGACCTCGAGTATGGAACCGACGAGCTTCAGATTCACAAGGACGCCCTGAGACCTGGCGACAGGGCGCTGATAGTAGACGACTTGGTCGCAACGGGTGGCACAGCGGTCGCATGCGCAAAGCTCATCGAGCAGGCCGGCGCCGAACTCGTTGGTTTCGCCTTTGCGCTTGAGCTCACTTATCTCAACCCGCGCGAGATCATCGAGAAGGAGTTCTCGCAGGAGATCTATACGCTCATCAAGGTACAGTAGTCGTTTTCAGACGTACGAATTGCGCGGCGGTCAATCTGGCTGCCGCTTTTTCGTGGAGAGTGGACACGTCTTTTCCGCATGTGGATGGTCGATATGAGTACGGACCAAGTCGAACAGGGTGAGCCGAGTGGTTTTTCCATCGTCGAGAGGCACTTCTCTCGACGATTCCAGGTCTACATGGTTGGGGAGGGCGTGCTCGTCGGTCTTGCGGGCGGGTTGCTCGTAACGCTTTACAGGATATCTCTGTCCAAGGCAGAGTCCGTCCTCCGCATTTTCACTCGTCTTGCGAACGAGACCCCTGCGCTGGTCGTGCTCTGGTTTGCCATTCTGATGGCGCTGTGTCTCATTGTCTGTCGTCTCATGATCTGGGAGCCGCATACCCAAGGATCTGGCATCCCGCAAGTCGATGCCGAGGTCATGGGTCTCATTGACATGTCTTGGGCAAAGGTTGCCGTGGCGAAGTTCGTTGAGGGCACCCTTTGCTGTCTGGGCGGACTCTCCCTGGGACGTGAGGGTCCGAGCGTGCAGCTCGGTGCCATGGCGGGAAAGGGTGTCTCGAGACTGATCGGAAGGGGTCGGGGAGAGGAGAGGCTTCTTGTCACCTGCGGGGCCGCCGCCGGAATGTCCGCCGCCTTCAGCGCGCCGCTTACGGGCGTTCTGTTTGCCATCGAGGAGATACACAAGGAGTTCAACGCTCCGCTCATCATCTCGGTTATGGCCGCTGCCGTATCCTCTGACTTCCTTGCGTCTGAGGTCCTTGGGGTTGAACCGGTATTGCAGTTCGTCTTCGCAAAGGACATCCCTCATCTCTATTACGCATACATTCTCGTTCTCGGTTTGTTCTGTGGCGTCGTCGGAGCGCTTCACAACAGGGGCATGTTTGCGGTTTCCGAAAAGCTTTACGACAGGCTCGCGCGAAAGGCTCCGTACGTACGTGTCGCCATACCGTTTGCCATTGCCGGCATCATGGCATTTGTCTGCCCCGAGCTCACCTGTGGTGGGGACGAGATAATCAAACAGATAATGCGTCCTGGCATCCTTCCGTTTGGCACTGTGGCATTGCTGCTTGGCGGGAAGTATCTCTTTACGGCCGTTTCGTTTGGGTCGGGTGCCCCGGGTGGTACGCTCTTTCCGCTTTGCGTCATGGGAGCGCTCTGTGGCTACCTCTTTGCGGACGGTGCGGTGCTCACCTTGGGGCTGCCGACCGAATTCATACCTAACTTCGTGGTTCTTGGCATTGGAGGGCTCTTTGCGTCTGTGGTTCGGGCGCCTGTGACGGCCGTCGTATTGGCGTTCGAGCTAACGGGAAGCCTCGACGCGCTGCTTTCGGTATCTATGGTCTCGATGCTTTCCTACGTAACGGCAAACCTGATGAGGGTTGACCCGTTTTATGAGCACCTGCTGTCAAGGCTCGTTGGATCGACGCCACGCGACCCCGGGGCGAATGGCGGACCGGGCGAGAAGATTCTGCACACAATGGCCGTTGGTGCTGGCGCCAGAGTTGATGGCAAGATGATTTCCGAGATTCCATGGCCCGAGGGCGTGCGCGTGGTTCTTGTCACGCGTGCGGGGAAAGAGATCATTCCGACGGGTGCCACTGTGCTCATGTCACTTGATGAGGTGCTTCTCATTATGGATTCGGACAGGGAGGACGAGACGTATGCCAAGGCTTGGAGTCTGTTCGCGAGCTCGCTCACGAGCAACTGGACTCCAAAGTCATCTGCAATACGCGCTCGTCTCTCTTCGGCGGTTGCCGAATGCGCATCTCGCGGTAACCGCGCGAACTCTCGTCATTCTTCGTAGGAAGGTGTTCTGAGGTGGCGGCTCTGTGCCAAGTCTTCGCTATTGTGCTTAGGCGAGATGTGGGGGTGTAGGAAACATCTCTTCTACTTTACATAACATATATTATCACGGTTTTATAGTAGGTTAGATAGGTAGGGTATTCAACATGCCGACCTAAGCATTACCGTGGCGCAAGGTTGAGGCATATTTGTCTATCGTTTGCGTCGCATCACGCTAGGCGCCCAGACTTGACCCTCGTACGGAATCTATTCACAGGGACAACGCCTGACCCTTGCGTGAGATTCGCTCGTCGTCCAATCGTGCGAGGAACATCTGGTGGACAAGCACCTCATGAATCCTCTAAGAGTCCAATACGCCTGCTCTCGAAGGTCGTATTTGCCGCGTGTTTGGAAACGTGTTTCCCTACGTTATTGTCCAAAAATGATCGAGGCTCTGAGAGCCCGTATTTCGGCCTAGAATTATCTTTGTGGGTATTTACCCATCAAAACTCGCAATCCTTTGCACGTTCTTCAGCCAAAGCAGCTCGATGTGCGCCGGGGATTTACAGCGGTTCATGCGATTGTTGAATCGTCGGAAATCTCAAGATCCGGAATTAACCGTAGCTGTGTAATACGGTCTTTGCATTCAACGTATTTGCTTAACGCTAGTTCTTGTGAACGAGAGCCCGATTGAAATGGGCGTGATGCAACGTTCGAGTTCTGTGCGCATGGCATCGTAGTGTAGAAACTCGATCGATTAGACAATTAACGCTAAACCTAATTCTTACGTTTAACTTCAGGGTAATCAAATAAAGTATAACCCTAACCGTAAACTATAGGGTTAGGGTTATACAGAGTGTGTACAAAGCTAGGGAATTCGAATAGCTGATGTAGATCTAGCCCTCGACAGGATGTCCCAGATATGCCGAAACGCTTGTGGCTGCGACAGCACCATCAGATACGGCGGTGACAATCTGCCTTAGAGGCTTCTTGCGTATGTCTCCGGCGGCAAATAGTCCTGCGCTCTTCGTCTCCATGCGCTCGTTGGTAATGATGTAGCCCTGCTCGTCTACTTCTACGAGGTCGCCGAGAAGCTCTGACGCAGGAACTCTTCCGACGAAGACGAAGATGCCGAACGACCCCTCGTCATACGACTCGGTTGAGATCTCCCCCGTAACCGTATTCTTAAACGTAACGGTGCTCATAAGGTCACCGCCCCCAACGGCGACGATCGAGGTCTCGAATCGTATGTCGATCTTCTCGTTATCCTCGACCGCCTTGGCGACTGCTGCTTGCGCACGAAGATGGTCCTTGCGAACGACCATAGTCACCTTTTCGGCAAACTTGGTGAGAAACAGCGCTTCCTCCGCGGCTGAGTTTCCTCCGCCAACGACAAACACATTCTTTCCTCGATAGAACATGCCGTCGCAGGTTGCGCAATAGGAGACGCCATGGCCTCCGTACTTATCTTCTCCCTCGAACCCGGCGTGACGTGGTGAGGCACCGCCGCTGACTATAACGGCCTTCGTGGCATAGATAGACTCCGGCGTATGAACGAGATAGCCTTCAGAGCCGCTGTCACGCTCGACTTTCTCGACGTTTTCGAGCCTTATGGTCGCTCCGAGGTCCTCGGCCTGTCTCTGCATAGCGTCGGTTAGCGTGAAGCCATCCGTATGGGGCACGCCAGGATAGTTATCAACCTCGCTGGTTAGAATTACCTGTCCTCCAATAGACTGCTGCTCGAGCGTGACTGCATCCAGAAGCGCTCGTTGCGCATAAATCGCGGCTGAAAGCCCGGCAGGTCCAGCACCGATAATGACGAGATCCTTGTTTTGCACGTTAGGCATGGCTAGCTCTCCCCTCTCTCGTACCCATTCATTTGCAAGTAACATCCTGAGTTTACCCAAAGGACAGTTTGTATTGCGCACAATAAAATCGACCACATACATTACGCATGTGGTCGACTATACTTAAATTGGTTACTTGCCTTTAACGCGCGAGCAAGAACATCCCTACTCAGCGTTTTCTTTCTTGGCCTTGGGCAGGATGAGATTCATGACGATGCCTACGAGGGCAGACGTTGCCATGCCCGGAAGCGTGTAATTGCCAAGCGGAATTGCGATGCCCGCGGTCTCCATGCCTACGCCGAGGATTATGACGACGGATGCGATCATGAGGTTGCGGTTGTCGTCGAAGTCGACCTTGTTGGTCACCAGCATGCGAAGTCCGTTGGATGCAATGAGCCCGAAGAGAAGGAGGCTCACGCCACCCATGACGGGGACGGGAATGGAGTTGATGAAGGCGGCGAGCTTGGGGCAGAATCCGCCGACGATCAGCGCGAAGCCGCCGGCAAACCAGAAGACCTGGGTCGAATACACCCTGGTGACGCTCATGACGCCGATGTTCTCCGCATACGTCGTGGTGGGAGGGCCGCCGAGGAAGCCCGAGATGACCGTCGAGATGCCGTCGCCGGCAAGCGAGCGCGGGAGCATCTCGCGATAGTCCTTGCCCACGATCTCGCCAACGGCCAGAAGGTGCCCGATGTGTTCGATGACGACGACGAGCGCAACGGGAGCAATCAGGGCAATCGCACCGGGATCGAAGCGGGGCGTCTGGATGGGCGGAAGTCCGATCCATGGCGCGTCAATGACACTCTGGAAGTCGACGAGTCCGAAGAAAAACGAGACGATATAGCCAACTATGATGGCCAGAAGAACGGGGAGGGTACCGATGAGCCCGCCCATGCTCGAAAAGACTACGGCCGCCACAAGCGTGATGCCCGCGACGATGGCTCCAGTCGCGACAAAGCTCTCGGTGGACGAGTACAGGGCCATCGTTGCGGCAGTCGCAGACAGTCCCACACCAATCACTATCATGACTGATGCCACGAGCACTGGCGGCAGGAGCTTGTCGAGCCAGCCGGTGCCAACCAGCTTGATGATGCCTGCGACAGCAAGGAATACGCATCCTGCGACTACAACTCCCGAAAGTGCGGTGTGCAAGTCACCTGTTGCGGCCACCGCGGCTAGGATGGGGCTGATAAATGCAAATGAGCTGCCAAGGTAGCTGGGAATCTTGTTGCGAGTCACTAAGAGATAGCAGATTGTGCCAATACCAGAGCACATGATGGCGACGTTGGGGTTGAGACCCGTTAGCACGGGCACGAGCACGGTCGAGCCGAACATGCTCATCATATGCTGGATTCCGAGAGGAATGGCCCTACCGACAGAGACGCGGTCATCAACACCGATGACCTCACGTTCACTTTTAGCCACCGCTCCCCCTTTCTTTTGATTTCGTCCAAAAAAAGAGGCCCGCTGTGCGGGCCTGAGAACTACGAGAACATGAAGTAGATGACAAACGCAATCGCTGCCACCCACATGAGGGGTTTGACCTTCTTGATGTTACCGGTAGCTACGGCAACGACGACGTAGCCGATGAAACCGAGACCGATGCCAGAGGACATGGAGTAGGTCATTGGAATACCGGCGACCGTGAGGAACGAGGGAAGCCCCTCGAGCAGGTCGGACCAATTAATCTCAGTAACCTCGGAAATCATCAGGTAGCCAACGTACACGAGGGCGCCACAGGTTGCAGCGCCGGGAATTATGGCGATGATGGGCGCAAAGAAGGCACAGATGATGAAGAACAGACCGCAGAAGATTGAGCTGAGGCCAGTCCGCCCGCCGTCGGCGGCACCCGAAGTCGACTCGACAAACGTGGTGATCGAGGACGCGCCCAGAAGACCGCCAATCCACGCTGCGCAGGAGTCGACGATGAGAATTGCGCGCATGTCCTCGACGTTGCCGTCCTTATCGATGAATTCGCCTTCCTTTGCCACGGCCATGGCGGTGCCCATGGTGTCAAAGAAGTCAGACATCATAAGCGAGAATGCGAGAATGAGAAGGGTCGGGGTAGTAAGGACCTTGGTGATTCCCATGACGCCGTTTGCGTCGGCCTGCAACGGAGCCCCAAAGCTGGAGAAGTCAGGGATTGACAGGATCCCCTGAGGGGCGGTCGTGACACCCAGGGGGATGCCGCAGATTACCGCCACGAGTATGCCGAGAAGAAGCGCGCCCTTGATGTCAAACGCAACGAAAATGATGGTTGCGACGATCGAGATGGTGCCGACGATGAACGACGGCTGGGTCACCTCTCCGAGCGCGATGAGCGTGCCGCCATCGCCGATGATGATGCCGGCGTTCGCAAGACCGATCATTGCGACGAAGAGGCCGATGCCAACGGAGATGGCATGCCTGAGGGACAGGGGGATCGCATCCATGATCGCCTGACGAAGACCGCAGAGGACCAACAACAGGATGACGACGCCCTCCACGAGGATGACGGCCATCGCCGCGTGCCAGTCCCCGCCGCAATAGGCCGAGGTGGCAACGACGATCATCGAGTTGATTCCCAGGCCGGATGCAAGCGCGAGAGGACGGTTGGCGAAGACTCCCATGAGAATGGTCATAATACCCGCGCCAAAGCACGTGCTTGTGATGGTGGCGGAAATAGGGACACCTGCGTCAGAAAGGATAAGGGGGTTAAGAGCGATGATGTAGGACATCGCAAGGAATGTCGTCAGGCCGGCGCGAAGCTCCTGCGCAGTCGACGACCCCCTTTCGGTAATCTTAAAAAACTTATCCATTCAAGCATTCCTTCCATTTAAATCGTTCGACACAAGACTCTCCCATCGAGTGCAGAAAGCAAACGAGGATAGAGCTATTCAACGGCTAGACGCCGCTTGAACCGAAGCCACCAGCTCCCCTATCGGTCTCATCGAGCTCATCAACCTCGAGAAGGGAGACGACGGGTACGCGTTGGATGACGAGTTGCGCGATTCTGTCCCCACGCTTTATGGCAATGGGTTCATTTGGATCGAGGTTGATTGCGCAAACCTTTAGTTCGCCACGATAGTGGGCATCGATAAGCCCGGGCGTATTCACCATGGATAGCCCTGCCTTGAGCGCAAGCCCGCTACGTGGTTGGACGAACCCGGCGAATCCGTCGGGAATGGCGATCGAGAGGCCCGTAGAGATCAGACGGCGCTCGAACGGCCCAAGAACCACGTCTTCATTTGACCGTAGGTCGAGTCCCGCGTCGCCCTCGTAAGCATAGCTAGGCAGAGCGACAGAAGGGTCAAGCCTCTTGATGGGAAGGACGATGCGCTCATCACTCATTTGCAAGGCTCCTCAGCTCTTCATTGAACTCGTCGACGTCCTTAAAGTCGCGGTATACCGATGCAAACCGCACGTACGCCACCTTATCGATATCAATGAGCCGCTGAAGAACGAGCTTGCCAAGCTCTTGTGAGGGTATCTCGAATCGGCCGTTGTCTCGCAAGTACGACTCGATGTTGTCAATCAGTTCGTCGAGTGACTCAACTGAAATGTTGCGTTTGACGGTAGCGGCAAGAAGTCCACGCATGACCTTCTGCCTATCGAACGTCTCTTTGGTGCCGTCCTTCTTTATTACGAGAATCGGCATTTCCTCTCGACGTTCGTATGTGGTAAAGCGAGTACCGCACCTGACGCACTCGCGACGACGACGTATGGCGTCGTTGCTTTCAGATGGACGAGAGTCAACTACCTTTGACTCATCGCAACCGCACTTGGGACAGCGCATGTTCCTCCTAAAGTAAACAACAATAGGAACGGTAGCACAGAAATACCAAGTGACATATGTTTAGACAAAAATGTAACACTCGAAATATTGAAGGTGCGTCAGCCCTAGGACATGAGTCCAGAGGGAACGATCAGGGACTGCCCTGCCTGAATGGAAGACGACGAAAGATGGTTTTGGTCCCTTATCCAGGTAACCACGTCATTCGTGGAGGCGCCGTCTACCGAATGGGCTTCCGCAATGCCCCAAAGGGTCTCTCCCGCACCAACCGTTATGACTCCAGGCTGTTGATTTGAGAGAGCCTCGCGCGCAATGGAAGAGCCTTTCAAATCCAGGCCTAGGCCAACGATTGCAAACAGGAAGAGAACGAGCGCCAGGCATGTGGCCAAGCGCCTGCCAAGCGTGCTGCGCCGGGCGTCGTCGGAGCAAGAACGTGAGCTAACGAAGAAGCGGGACGCAGTCGCATCGCATGCGCTTCCTAGCGAATTATTGCATCCGCCAACGAGACGAAGGTTGAAATTGCGCTCGGGTTTTAGCGCGAGACTGCCTTCGCACCTATAGTCGTTGTAACGATACGTACTCATGGATTACTCCCCTCGAATGTGTTGCCTCTATTGTTGCGATGGGTACGGACAACAATTCGAATGACTTCTAGCGAACACGTGTACTATACTATTTACGAACACTTGTACGGTCAAGTATAAATTCGAACATTTGTTTGATATATTTCGCATCCTGGGATATGATTCAGACAGCAAAGGAGGCACCATGTTCAAAAGCGAGCTAACCAAGCGCCAAAAAGAGATTTACGAATTCATCTGCACGTACACGAATGAGCACGGCTACCCTCCCTCCGTGCGTGAGATAGGAAAGGCCGTGGGCCTCGCCTCCCCCTCTACCGTTCACATGCACCTAAAGGCGCTTCAGGAGCGTGGATACATCAAGCGTGACTCAAAAAAGCCCCGAACAATCGAGGTGACCGACGATGGCCAATCGCCGACGGACGCCAAGCTCGCCGAGGTGAAGCAGAACTCTGACGATGGGACCGTCTCGCTGCCGTTGGTCGGTCGCGTTGCTGCGGGAACTCCGATTCTTGCAGAGCAGAACGTTGAGGAAACCTTCAAGCTCCCCATCAGCATAGTCGGGGATGCCAGCTCCTTCGTGCTGAAGGTGCGTGGGCGCTCGATGATAAATGCGGGAATTTTTGATGGTGACTACGTTGTGGTAAAGGAGCAAAGCGATGCTCGCGACGGAGAGATTGTCGTGGCCTTGATTGACGATTCCGCAACCGTCAAGACCTTTTATCGTGAGGACGGCCGTATCAGGCTACAACCGGAAAACGATGCGATGTCTCCCATTTATGCCGACAACCCCCTCATTCTCGGTAAGGTTACCGGTCTTTTCAGGTCTATCTCATAGGACGGCGTATGTCGGTGGCGACCTGCAGGGATAACGACGCCTTGAACGCTCGCGAAAGGATAGGGGCGTTTGACGCCTTGCGAGGCTTTTCCGTCATCTCCATGGTTCTCTTCCACTACTGTTACGACGTTAGATTTATTGCCGGTCACGATCTTCCCTTTTTTGAGCCGCCCCTCCAGTATGTTTGGAGATGCTCCATCTCCTGGGCGTTTGTCTTCATTGCGGGTTGCATGTCCGTCTACTCGAGAAGCAATGCGAGGCGGTCGCTGAAGTATCTTACGCTGGCTGCGGCAATATTCGTCGTGACTTCGGTGGTGTCGGTTGACACCCCCATCAGCTTCGGAGTCATATTCTGCATGGGCGCATGTACGCTTGTCTCGCATCTGATTAATTCGGCTGGTCTTAGGCCAAGGGGGTGGCTGCCCGCCATACTCCTCTTGGTCCTGTTCGTCTTTGCGGTTCATGTTCCGGAAGGATATGTGGGTGTCCCTGGCATGACTGTTCGGTTGCCGAGGGAGCTGTACTCGACGCCGTGGCTGTCCTGGCTCGGATTCCCCGGACCACAGTTTTCCTCGGGAGACTACTACCCGCTAATCCCCTACCTTTTTCTCTACCTCTCTGGCCAGTCATGGGCAAGGGAGATGAAGTCGGTCGGTTATCCGGCGTGGTTCACGAAGCTCCGTCTGGCGCCTCTCGAATTCATCGGCAGGCACGCACTCGAAATATATGTGATTCACCAGCCAATCCTGCTACTGATATCGGGATCGATTGCGTAGCAGGTCGCTGCTAGGCCATCTCCTCGTGGCATAGGTATGGAGCAAGGGTCTCGGCCATGCGCTTCGAGGCCTTTACGGTAGCCATGAGGCCGTCTTGGGCGTACCGTTCGCTAAGGACCTGGCAGCGCTCGTGAACCATCTTCATGAGCAGGCCCTTTCCATAGGGAATGAGCACGGTCATCGTTGTGTCCCCCCGAGAGGCCTCTTGAGCGATGCGATACAGCAGGCTCCGGACGCCAAATCCCGTGAGGGCGGATACCAGGACGGCATCACCCCGCACTGTCGAAAGGTGCGCGCGCTGGTCTTCGTCGAGCAGATCGCATTTGTTAAACACCACGACCGACGGAATCTCATTGGCCTTGATCTCTGCAAGCACGTCTCGGACGGCGGCAATCTCCTTGCCCGCGTTTTCGTCGGAAGCGTCAACGACGAGAAGGATGAGGTCGGCAGCGGAAACCTCGGCGAGTGTGGACTTGAACGACTCGACGAGGGTGGTCGGAAGCTTTTGGATAAAGCCGACGGTGTCGGTTATCGTGATCTTTCGCCCCTCTTCAAGCTCGAGCGAGCGTGTCGTAGGGTCGAGCGTGGCAAACAGTTCGTCCTTAACGTAGACTCCCGCATCGGTAAGCTGGTTGAGCAGCGTGGACTTTCCTGCGTTTGTGTAACCGACCAGGGCGACGCGGTAGACGCCGGAGTCCCACCTCGCCTTGCTCTGAACGTTACGCCTGAGCTCGAGCCTCTTTAGCTCCCTGCGCAACCAAGAAATTCGATCTCGTACGAGGCGGCGATCGACCTCAAGTTGGCTTTCTCCTTGGCCGAACCTACCGCCGATTCCGCCTCGCGTTTGCTCGCCGACGAGATGGCTCCACATGCCACGAAGGCGCGGAAGGACATATTGGAGCTGGGCAAGCTGAACCTGCAACTTGCCCTCGCGCGTACGGGCGTGCTCGCCAAAGATGTCGAGGATGAGCGCGGTCCGATCTATGATTTTCGTCGGCTCCCCCACGATGCGCTCGAGGTTGGACTGCTGCGAGGGAGTGAGCTCGTCGTCAAAAATGACGACGTCTGCATCGAGCGCGTGAACGAGCGTGACCAGCTCCTTCGCCTTTCCGCTCCCAATGAAGGTGCGTGGAACGGGCGAGTCGAGGCGCTGCACCATGGTATGAACCACAACGGCACCATCAGTCTCGGCAAGCCGCCTGAGCTCGCCGAGCGACTCCTCGACGGGCCACTCTCCCCTCTTCCCGAAATCTACGCCAACAAGAATGGCCTTTTCGGGGACAGGGGCGGTGTCTTGCGGCTTGAATCTTCCCATACGAAAACACCTCACGCTTCGACGCGATTGGCAAGGGCCTCGAGTATCTCCTCCGCGGCAGCGTCCTCGTCCAGCGTCTCGTAGTCGAGCCACGTCACTCGTCCATCGTGCTTAAACCAGGAAATTTGCCGCTTGGCATAGCGCCTCGATCGCATCTTGATTTGCTCGATCGCTTCCTCGAGAGAGGTTGTACCCTCTAGGAACCCAAGTATTTCCTTGTATCCAATGGCCTGCCGTGATGTGAGGGCATCGGAAAGCCCTCGCTCTGCGAGAGACGAGACCTCGTCGACCAATCCCGCGTCAATCATCTCGTCCACGCGACGCTCTATGCGCTCGTATAGCCTCTCTCGATTCATTTCGATGCCGAATATCAACGTATCGTAGTGCGGCTTCCTCTTGTGTAGCCCCTCGTGCTGTTGTGCGTATGAAAGCCCCTCGTCTGCAAGCTCTAGGGCCCTCACGACACGCCTAACGTTGTGTGGGTGAATGAGCGAGGCACTTGGCTCGTCTCGCTCCCTGAGAAGCTCGTGAAGCGCGCGTGGGCCCCTTTCCTCTGCCAGACGCTCGTAACGTGCCCTGAGAGGACTCGAGGTGTCTCCGTTGGGAAATTCCATCTCGTCGATCACGGCGTTGAGGTAGAGTCCGGTCCCCCCACAGAGCACGGGCGTCTTGCCTCGTGAAAGAAGGGAATCGACATGTGCGCGTGCATCGCGTTGGAATAGGCGAACGGAATAATCCTCGCCTGGTTCGACAACGTCTACCATCAGCAAATCGACTGTCCGAGCCTCGGGCGGGGTCTTTGCGGTGCCAATGTCCATTCCGCGATATACCTGCATAGCATCGACAGAAATGACAGGCGTCGAAAGACGAGAGGCGACGCTTTCCGCAAGCGAACTCTTGCCCGACGCGGTAGGCCCGACGATGGCGACGACGGGGCCGGAAGCGCTCATCGAGGTTCGCCTACCAAGCAACCCCGCAGGTACCAAGTCTTTGCCTCGTCCACATGGACGTCACAGAACTTGCCGACGAAGTCGTCGGGAGAAGAGTCGTCAGGAAGCGAGAAGAGAACCGTCTGGTTCTTGGGGCTGTGGCCGACCATGACGGTCTTGTCCTTCTTTGACGTTCCCTCGACGAGCGAGGTGACGATTGCCCCGTCGTCGACCTGATTGGCCTTGTACGCGAGGTCGTCCACTAGGGCGGCAAGCCGGTCGAAGCGGTCCTGGATGACCTCCCGGGGGGTGTCGTCTGCGATCTTCGCGGCAGGCGTCCCGGGACGGCGCGAGTAGATGAACGTGTAGGCAGAGGAGAAGCCCACCTCCGAGACGAGGGAGAGCGTCTCCTGGAAGTCCTCCTCGGTCTCGCCGGGGAAGCCGACGATGATGTCGGTCGAGAGGAAGATGCCCGGGATGGCCGACTTGATGTCACGTGCGAGTGCCAGGTATTCCTCTCGCGTATAGCTCCGGTTCATGGCCTTGAGGATGCGAGACGAGCCGGATTGGACAGCCAGGTGGAGGTGAGGCATGACGTTTGGCGTCTCCGCCATGGCCGCGATGGTCTCGGCAGACAGGTCCTTCGGGTTGGATGACGTGAACCTGATGCGCTCGACGCCCGTCTCGCCGACCGCGCGGAGAAGCTCGGCAAAGCGCGGCTCCCCGTAGAGGTCGCGCCCGTAGGAATTGACGTTCTGCCCGAGAAGGGTGATCTCCCTTACCCCATCATCAACGAGACGGTTGCATTCGTCGACCACGCGCTCGAACACGCGGCTCTTCTCACGTCCCCTTACATAGGGGACGATGCAGTAGGAGCAGAAGTTGTTGCAGCCGCACATGATGGGCACCCATGCATGAAAGGCCTGGGCGCGCCTCGAGGGAAGGTCCGCCGAGAAGCCTCTTCCCTCCTCGAC
>JAGAWD010000421.1 GCA_017941585.1 Olsenella sp.
GCGCACGGGCGCGGAGGGGGCGCACTCCGCGAGCCACCCCGAGAGCCACCCCGCCTCGTTGGCGCGCACCGGGCCCGTCACAGCAGCGCCAGCTCGTCGGCCGCGCAGCGCACCATCTCCGCGTCGATGGCGCGGGCGCGCTGCTGCGCGCCTATCGTGAGGGCGTTGGTGAGCACCGAGTTGAGCCGCCGCACCGACCCGCCGGAGCAGCCGTGGGCGCCGGCGAGCGCCGCGTCGTCGAAGATCTCGGGGTCTGCGCCCACCCGAAGCAGCATCGAGCGCGCGTACTCGGCCGCCTCGGCCCCGGAGAGGCCGCGCATGCGGTAGCTCGCGACGAGGCGCTGCCTGAGCGCCTCGTGGGGCTGGCGCGACAGGTACTGGGCGAGCACGGAGTGGCCCACCAGCACGATCGCCAGCATGTCGCGCGAGTCCATGTCGAAGTTGGCTATCATCTGCAGGTCCCTGAGGACCGACGACTGCAGGTAGTGGGCCTCGTCGATGACCAGGGTCACGCGCTGCCGGCGCTCCTCGACGAGGCTGCGCACGCAGGCCTGCACGTCGCGGAACATGTCCGACTTCTTGAAGCCGGGCTCCACGCCCAGCCCCTGGCAGAGCTCGCGGTAGAACTCCATGTTGGTGACGGTCGACAGGCACAGGTACACCAGGCGGTTGGTGTTGGGGTTGAGCCCGTCGGCCCACGTCCTCACGGCGAAGGTCTTGCCCGCGCCCGGGTCGGCGGTTATGAGGCCGATCCCGCCGGTGCGGGCGAGGTGGGACAGGCGCGCGTGCACCTGCCTCAGGTCCTCGGTCGGGTGGGCCATGTCGGTGGGCAGCCCCTTCGCGAAGGGGTTGCGCGACATGTTGTAGAAGCGCAGGAAGTCCTCGGCCACGTCACGACACCTCCCCGGCGCCCCAGTCGATCGAGTAGGGGCGCACGCGCGGCGCCTCGGCGTTGGCGGCCTTGTCGGTGGGGGCCAGCCGGCGGCGCGAGCCGTCGGGCATCACGATCCACACGTCGCCCTCGCGGCCCGGCGTCCACCTGAGCTCCACCCGCTCGCCCACCAGCCCCATCGGCGCGTCGTAGAGGACGTGGTCGACGCGCACGGTGGCGTCGGGGGCGACCTTGCGCGTGACGCGGTTGCGGAAGGCCTCGTCGAGGGCGCCCTCGCCGCCCTCCAGCCAGCGCAGGCGGTCCGCCTCGGCGGCGAAGGCCTCGTTGGGGGCCTGCCTGGTCGAGGAGTGCACGGTGGCGTTGTAGGCGGCGACCCACGCGGCGAGCGCCGCGTTGAGGGCGCCCATGGAGGCCCTCGCCCCCTCGGGCAGCACCGAGAGGAACCGCATCCTGAGCGTGCGGTTGAAGCGCTCGATCTTGCCCTTGGCCGCCCCGTCGCGCACGGCCGCGTGCAGCAGCACTATCCCCAGCTCGCCGCAGATGAGCGAGAGCTGGCCGTTCCTGTACGGCCCGCCGTTGTCGACGAAGAGCCTCTCCGGCACGCCGTGCGACGCCACGGCCGCCCGGAGGGTCCCCTGGAAGCTGGCCGCGTCGTCGCGCTCCACGAAGCGCGCGGAGACCACCTTCCTGGACTTGTCGTCTATGATTGCCTGCAGGTAGGCGCGCCTGGGCGGGGTCCCCACGTGCGGGCCGTAGAGCGTGTCGGCCTGCCAGATGCCGTTGACGCGCGCCGACTCGAAGGCGCGGCGGTCCTTCGCGGGCGCCTCCCCCTCGGGCAGGGGGTTGTTCCTGAACCAGCGCTGCACGGTCGCCACCGACAGCTCGCCGGCGGCCACGTGGCCCTCCTCCACGAGCCGCTCGTGCACCATCTTGGCGCTGATCCTGGGGCTCTCGGCGCGCATGGCCTGTATGTCGGCGCCCAAGTCGGCGTCGATCCTGCGGCTCGTGCCCAGGTCGCTGCGCCCCTTGGGCATGAGCCCCTCGAAGCCGAGCTTGAGGTACCTGCGCCTCCAGCTGGCCAGCGTCGAGGGCTTGAGGCGCGCCACCGTGCCGTCGGGCAGCCCCACCGGCTCGGCGCACACCCTCCTGAAGTACTCGGCCATGCTGGGGTCCGGGTACGTCCCGTTCACCGCGGGCGCTATGAGCCCGAACTTGTACTCGGCGAGCTCCACCCGCCTCTTCTCCTTGGCATCCACGTGCCGCCACCGTCCTCTCGGTCGCTCGCGCGCCCCATGCGCGCACGCGCCCGATGATGGGGCAGGCGGGGGGCGGCCGCCAGACGCCGGGCTATGTGGAGGGCGCCGGGGGCGACCGCGGGGGCGCCGCCGCATTGTTTAATCTGACGTTCTCGGCGAAGCGGGTGCCGTAGGCGCCCATGTGCAGCGCGGTCACGGCGCCCATGCCGGCGGAGGCCAGCGCGGCGTCGACGGCGGCCCTCGTCGCGCCGCAGGCCAGCAGCGCGCAGGCGCGCCTCCTGGCGCCCGACA
>JAGAWD010000422.1 GCA_017941585.1 Olsenella sp.
CCCAAGCAGGTGGGCTTGCTCTGGGCGGCAGACGGGGTGGAGCTGCGCCCCCTCGTTTTGGGCGGCGGGCAGGAGAGGGGCCTTCGCTCCGGAACGGAGAACGTCGCCGGCGCGGTGGCGTTCGCGCGGGCGCTCGAGCTGGCGGAGGAGCTGCGGCCGCGTGAGTCCAGGCGCCTCGCGGCCCTGCGCGACGCTCTCGAGCGACGGCTTCTGGCCGAGTTCCCCTGGGCGAGCGTCGCCGGCCCCAGGCGATCTAAGCTGCGCCTGCCGGGGCTTCTGCACATATCCTTCCCGGGCCTCGAGGCTCGTCGCCTCGTCATTCTCCTCGAGCGCAGGGGTGTCTCGGTGGGGACGGGCTCGGCATGTGCGGCGAGCAGGATGCGCGTCTCGCACGTGCTCTCCGCTCTTGGCGTGCCCGACGAGGTGGCGGCAGGCTCGCTTCGCATCACGCTCGGGCGTCCCACGACGCCCACCGACGTCGACTACGCGGCCGCGGCAATAATTGATGTGGTGCGCGAGGAGTCCGCCCGACTCGGCATAGCCGGGCGGCGAGTGGGGGAGAAGTAGACAAAGGGCGCACCGCGCGGCATGGTCACACAGCGTGGTCGCGCAGCGTGGTCGCGCGGCGTGGTCGCGCAGCGTGGCAACGCGCCGCCGCCTGGGTCGCCGTGTGCTGGGGTCGGGACGCGGCGCCGCGTACCGGACGGATTGGGGTTTCTGCATGGGCAAGCGCGTTTTTCTCGGCATGAGCGGCGGGGTGGACTCCGCCCTGGCGTGCGCGCTCCTGCTCGAGCAGGGCTATGACGTGCGTGCCGTCTACATGCGCAACTGGTCGCGCGACCTTCCGGGCTTCAAGTGCACCTGGGCCGACGATCTGGCGGACGCCGAGCGCGTTGCCGTGACGCTCGGCGTCGACCTCGAGGTGTGGGACTGCGAGCGCGAGTACAAGGAGACGGTCGTCGACTACCTGGTGGACGCCTACGCGCGCGGCCTCACGCCCAACCCCGACGTGATGTGCAACCAGACGGTCAAGTTCGGCACCTTCGCCGAGCGGGCCTTTGCCGAGGGGGCGGACTTCGTGGCGACGGGCCACTACGCCCGCGTCTCGCGCGGCGCGGACGGCCGGACGCACCTGCTGCGCGCGGCCGACGAGCACAAGGACCAGACCTACTTCCTCTGGCGCGTGGGCGCAGGCGTCCTCTCGCGCACGCTCTTTCCCATAGGCGACATCCCGAGCAAGGCCGAGGTGAGGCGCATGTGCGCCGAGCGCGGCCTGGGCATCGAGCACAAGCCCGACTCCGACGGCATCTGCTTCATCGGTCCCGTGGGGATCCGCACCTTCCTGCTCGACACGCTCGAGCGGCGCGCCGGCGACGTCGTGGAGTGGGAGACGGGCCGCGTGCTCGGCCGCCACGACGGGGCCTTCCTCTTCACCGTGGGGCAGCGCAAGGGGCTCAACCTGGGTGGTGGCCCCGCGCGCTACGTGGTCTCGACTGACGTCGAGAAGAACG
>JAGAWD010000005.1 GCA_017941585.1 Olsenella sp.
ATCGAGACCCTCTCGGCGTTCGATGCCATATTTCTCGGCGCGGTGGGCTATCCCGGCGTCCCCGACCACATCAGCCTAAGGGATCTCCTCCTGCGCATCCGGCATGACTTCGACGAGTACGTCAACGTCCGTCCGGTCAAGCTCCTCAAGGGTGCGCCCTGCCCCATCACCGGCGTCGGCGAGGCAGACATTGACATGACCTTCATCCGTGAGAACAGCGAGGGGGAGTATTCGGGCGAGGGCGCCTGGCTCTACAAGGGAACGCCCCGCGAGGTTGTCATCCAGGACGGCGTCTTCTCTCGCCATGGCACGGAGCGCATCATGCGCTATGCCTTCGAGCTCGCGCGCAGGGAGCACAAGACTCTCACCTCCATCTCGAAGGGCAACGCACTCAACTACTCGATGGTCTTCTGGGATCAGATCTTCGAGGAGGTCGGGAGGGAGTACCCAGACGTCGAGACGCACAGCTATCTCGTGGACGCCGCATCCATGCTCATGGTGAAGGATCCCGGCCGCTTCCAGATCGTTGTCGCCTCCAACCTCTTTGGGGACATCCTGACCGACCTGGGTGCCGCCATAGCCGGAGGAATGGGGCTCGCCGCCGGTGCGAACCTCAATCCCGAGCGGTCCTTCCCCTCCATGTTCGAGCCCATTCACGGCTCGGCGCCCGACATCGCGGGAAGGGGCATAGCCAACCCCCTCGCAGCGATTTGGAGCGCCAGCCAGATGCTTGACCACCTTGGATACGAAGAGTGGGGGAGCCTCGTCCTCGAGGCCATCGAGCAGGTCTTGGCCGACAAGAGCGTGCTGACGCCTGACCTCGGTGGCAAATCCACGACTTCCGCGGTCGGGGACGTTGTGGTGGAGAAGCTTAAGAGTTTGTTCGCCGACGGCGCAAAACGGGTAGGATAGAGGGCGTTGGCTATTATACGAGGAGCTATACGTGTCGGAGACTAGTGCCCGCATCAAGCAGAATGTGAAGAACCGGATCGACCCGGACGCGCTCAGGGCGCAGCAGTGCGGCACGACCGATCCGGTCGGGACACCCAACAACCCCTCGCACAAGCTGCTCACCGTTGCCAACGTTATCACGTTTTGCCGCCTTTTCCTCACCATTGCCTTTCTCGTCGTGTTCGTCCAGCGAACGAACCGCTACCTCGCCCTCTCTTTCTATGTCATCGCCGCGGTGACCGACTTCCTCGATGGACAGGTGGCACGCCGAACGCAGACGGTGAGCTGGTTGGGAAAGATCATGGACCCCCTGATGGACCGCATTCTGCTCTTTACGGGTGTGCTCGGGCTCATTCTCACCGGCGAGCTTCCCGTATGGATTGCCTGCTTCGTCATCGGTCGAGATCTGTACCTTTTTGTCGGCGGGCTACTCCTTCAGCGCTACCGTCGCCGCCCCGTGGACGTCGTGTATGTCGGCAAGGTTGCCACCGCCCTTCTGATGACTGGCTTCTCGCTCATGCTCCTCGGGCTTCCGAGAGTGGGCGGGCTGGGCCTGGTCTCTGCCAGCTGGTTGCCTGGCCTCAACGCTACGCCCTCCTGCCTGGGGATCTTCGTCGTTTATCTCGGCGTAGTCTGCTCGGCCATCACGGCCCTCGTCTACACGCATAAGTTCTTCTTCTTCAAGCGCCAGGCCGTCGCGGCGGGCCATCAGATCGATAGAGAGTTCTAATGCCAAGAAGCGCAAACGTACACACAACGTCTTGGGTCCCGACACTTGCCCTGATTGTTTTTCTGCAATTGCTCTCTATTGTGCTCCTGCCTTCTGCGGCACATGCCAGGCAGAGCGAGCCCCAGGTCACCGAGGCGCAGGCATACGAGATTATGGACCAGGACGGAAACGTCCTCGCGCAGAAGAACGCCGACGCGGAGATGCCCATGGCCTCCATCACCAAGATCATGAGCGCCATCGTCGCGCTCGACTCCGGAAAGTCGCTCGACGACGTCGTCACGCTTTCGCAGGACCTTTCCTTCGAGGAGGGCGCGCAGCTCATCGGCCTGAAGAAGGGTGACACCCTGACCTTTCGCGACCTGATGCTCGCCATGCTCGTCTATTCGGGCAACGACGCCGCCTCTTATGTCGCTATCGCCACGTCGGGCAGCGAGGCGGCCTTCGTCAGCAAGATGAACGAGAAGGCCGCCGAGCTCGGGATGAGGCACACCCATTTCGCCAACCCCCATGGCCTCGAGACGGACGGTCACTATTCGTCCGCACACGACCTCGTGGTCATGGGGCGCCACGCCCTCGAGGACTACCCCTTCATCGCGCAGGCCGTCATGACGCGCTCGATCACGATTCCCGTCGGGGGAGTGGAGAGGACGTATGCCTCGACGGACCACCTCATGGACACCTATGGCGGGCTCTGCGGCATCAAGACGGGTGCCGTCGCCGCTGGGACAACCTTCCTGGGCTCCTCCAAGCAATACGGTCTCCAGACGTTCAGCTGCGTCCTCGGCTGCGAGACCTACGACGGAAGGTTTACCGACACGGCCGCGCTCATGGACTGGGCATACAACGAATACTTCGACACCGTGGTCTTCTCCAAGAGCACGTCCCCCATCCGCGTCTCCAACTATTCGCTCGGATTCTGGGGCAAGGTCGTCACCCGCACCGAAACGGACGTCGAGGGTAGGAGCTACGCGGGCAAGGGCATCAGCTACCAGCGAACCGAGCTTAGATCGTCTCTTCTCGACAGCGATTCCCCGGTCGCATACGCCTCGTGGTACCAAGAGGGCCGCCCGGTCGCCCATGCCGTCTACGAGACGGGCAAGCCGATAGCCAACCTTCCGTCCTTTAATGTCTTTTCCCTGCCCCTCTTCGTTGACGTGTCGGAGTTGATTGCAGCATGAGCGCACCTGTCAGTCCCTCTGGGGACACCGCTTGCGGCAAAAGGGGAGTTCTCCATGACGAGCACGCGCTTTTGGGTGCCCGAATCGGTACGTGGCTCAAGGGCGCGGCGCCCCTTTCCTATCCCATGCCCCCGCAAGCCGGCGACACTGCCTTGGGCGACCTCGAGGCCGGTTGCGTATTGACCGACGTCTCCGGCATCACGATGCTTTACATGTCGGGCGAGGCCGCGACGTCATTTGGACCCGCCGTGTTTGGCGGAAGGGTCCTTGGAGTGGGGGAGTGCGCCTTCGAGGCCTCTCTCGTGGGGGACGGCTGCGTCGCATCCATACCGCTTGTCGCCCGCACGGGCGACACCGAGTATCTTGCCATGGATGCATGCGGCAGGGGGGACACCCTCTCCGCATGGCTCTCTTTCGTGTCCGGCGTCGAGCAGGGCGGTTTCAGGCCATACGAGGGACTAGAGACCGAGGACGTTTCGGAGCGCCTTGTTCCGCTCGTGCTGTGGGGCAGTGCCGCCAAGAGCGTCCTGGGCGACTACGTCTCCGGGGACGACGCGCTTCCCGACAACGGGCGCGTCACAAGCCCCATGCTCGACGGTCGCATCGCCACCATCACGCTGCGCACGGACCTCCACGACAGGCCGTGCTACCTCGTCCTCGTTCCCCCGGCCTTCGCACGCGTTCTCTGGCGGAGCCTCCTCTCCTTCGAGTCAGTTCGACCACTTGGCGTCGAGGACCTCTCCAAGCTCGTCACGAGCGCCCTGCCATGGGCCGAAAGTCTCGGGAGCTCGGATCGCATCGAGCTTTCAGCAGACCTTCTCCTCGAGCATGGGCTCGTGCGCGACACGGGCGACTTCGTGGGCGCGCGCGGACTGCGTGGCGCCAGTGCGTCATAGGCGGCGGCAACGTTACGGATTTCCTAAGTCTGGCAGATCCTTTGGTCCTCTCCCTGGCCGCTGCGATATCCTAGGCTCATAAGGTCGTTTCCGTTGGAAGGGAGCACCATGGCTTACGATTTCGTCACTCGCCTGAACAGGCGAGACAGTGGATCCACCAAATGGAACCTCATGCTCGAGAAGAACCCTGCTGCCGCGAGCGGCATCGTTCCCCTCTCAGTTGCCGACATGGAGTTCAAGAACCCGCCCGAGATACTGGCGGCTCTCCGGCGCTATCTCGACGACGCGATCCTGGGCTACACCGACCCCACCGACGAGTTTCTCGAGGCCTGTGCTCAATGGCAGAGGCGCAGGCATGGGTGGCAGGCCGAGAAGCGCTTCATCGTCGTCACGCC
>JAGAWD010000038.1 GCA_017941585.1 Olsenella sp.
CGCAGCCCTTTGCTCGGACGTGGCATGCCACGGCTCGTAGGTCGCCCCGGCGTTGATGTTCGCTCGAAAGTCCCCGGTTTTGGAGTGCCGCAGCAGCGAGCCGACCACGCGGTCTCCCACCACCTGCACCCGCACGTCGCTACCGGCGCTCTCGCGAACGAAGCGCTGGCAGATGCAGGCGCGTCCCGAGAGGCGGCCAAGGAGCGCCGTCAGCTCCTCCACGGAACTGGCGAGGTGCACCTCTTGCCCAAACGAACCGCGCACCTCCTTGACTACGACGGGAAGCCCCAGCGCGGTGATGGTCGCCTCGGCAAACCCCGTGCCCTCCCAGCAGGTGTCGGCATCGGAGCGGGGGACCATTACCGTGCGAGGCTGGGACACCCCGGCTGCGCCGCAGAGGGCTGCGACGGTCGCCGCCTTGTCATCGGAGGCCTCGATGGCCTCGGCGCAGTTGAAGAGCCGTACGCCACAAGCCTCGAGGTGTCGAGCAAGCTGGATGTCCTTGCACCAGAAGAGGGCGAAGTCGGGCGCTTCAACGAGGCCCCCTGGAGCCCCCAGCATCGGTGCGATCTCTACATTGGTGCGCCGTTCCAGGCTTACGCCGAGTTGTCCAGCCGCCGCCTCGAAACCCGCAAGCAGTTCCAGGTACTCGTCATCGTGCACGAAGGCACTTGCGACCAGCCAGCCCCTCATAGGCACTCCTCCCGAAGCCACTCGGCATAGTCGCCGATGAGGTCGTAGCCGCCGAACTCGTAGGGGATTCGGCAGCCAAGGTTGGCGTTGACCTCACAGAAGACGGGTCGGCCCTGGTCGAGGCAGAAGTCCACCGACCCAAAGGGGAGCTGCTCGGGAAGCGCCGCCAGTACGCGCCGGCTCAAGTCCGCGAGCTCGATGTCGAGAGGGTGGGGCCGTGCCGTGCCGCCCGTCGAGTAGTTACTGCGGAAGTCGCCGGGGCGCCCCAGCCGCTCCATTGCGTAGCGAGGCTCCCCGCCGACCACGTAGACCCGCAGGTCGCGCCCCTCGTCCACGACGGGCTGCACCACGCCGGGACGCCCGATGAGCCGGTCCAGATGATAGGCGAGCTCCCCGTTGTCATGCGCAAGCGCCACATGGGAGCCGCCGCGGCCGCTTGCGGGCTTGAGGACCGCTGGTGTTGCGAACCGACCCTGCGCAAGGTGCTCGGAGGCGAAGGCCGGGACCACCTCGCTCGCGATCATCGGGACACCGCTTCCCGCCACCAGCTGCGTTACCTCGGCCTTGTCATAGCACAGACCCACCATGCGCGAGCTTGCCTGGCAGTGCGTCCCGAGCAGCTCCAGGTGGCGTGGTGCGTGCGGTTCGTAAACGCGGCAGATGCACAGGCGCGGAGGTGCTATGGGGTCGCCAGCAGCGTCACACAGGGAGAGGCCGTCTTTTCCTGCGAGCAGGCGTAGCTCGGATACGAGGCGTGGCGCGAGGGTGACGCCGTGGGCGGCGAACGTCTCCACCCAACGCTCCACCTCAAGGGCCCGAGCCATCATGCGGTTCGCCGCGAGAATCCAGACCTCGCAGGAGGCTGTGAGGTCCCGCATTCCGCCCTCGCCTTGTGTGTCGCCCGCGAGGCTGCTCCTGGCGAGGGGCATTCGCTTGTCTGACATGCGGGCCCCCTTCTTCAATCCCTATCAAAAGCATCCCATGTGCGACGCACTGCGTGAATTAGAATGTTTCTATCAGTCATTCCGTTCACGAATCAATCGAGGACAGATGAACACCAGCCAGCTCGAATGCTTCGTCCAGGTGGCCCTCAACCTAAACTTTCGCCGTGCGGCAGAGGAGCTGCACCTCTCGCAGCCCACCGTCTCCAAGCAAATCGCGTCGCTCGAGGCGGAGCTGGGCGCGCCGCTCTTTGTGCGCACCACGCGCGAGGTGCTGCTTACCTCCCTGGGGGAGGCGTTCTTCAAGGACGCGCAGGAGATCCTGCGCCTGAG
>JAGAWD010000423.1 GCA_017941585.1 Olsenella sp.
ACGGATTGCCGGAAAGCATCCCAAGAAAATCAGAAAAGCTAATCAAGGCTCCTCCCCTCTCCCCCACCCATGATAAGGGAAAGACTCTCTCGCACGCGCGGGCGGATTGTTTATTAGCCCAAACGGGTCACGGCCGTGCTGCGGGCGAGATGCCGGCGAGGCGCCCGACAAGGTGCCCAGCACGGCCGTCGACAGTCGGCACGCTAGTGCCCCTTGATGGAGTTGAGGAAGTCGCGCGCGCGATCGGTCTTTGGATGGTCGAAGAACTCGTCGGGTGCCGCCTGCTCCAGAATCTGTCCGTCCGCCATGAACACGACGCGGTTCGCGACGCGGCGGGCGAAGTTCATCTCGTGCGTGACGACGACCATGGTCATGCCCTCGCGCGCGAGCTCGACCATGACGTCGAGGACCTCGTTGATCATCTCGGGGTCGAGCGCGGAGGTGGGTTCGTCGAAGAGCATGGCCTTGGGGTGCATCGCAAGCGAGCGGGCGATGGCGACGCGCTGCTGCTGGCCGCCCGAGAGCTGGGCGGGGACCTTCTCCGCCTGCTCGGCGACGCCGACGCGGCGCAAGAGCTCCATGGCCTCCTTCTCGGCCTCGGCCTTGGGCGTGTGGAGCACCTCGATGGGACCCATCGTCACGTTCTGCAAAATGGTCTTGTGCGCGAAGAGGTTGAAGCTCTGGAACACCATGCCGACCTCGGCGCGAAGCGCCGCGAGCTCGCGCCCCTCCTGCGGAAGGGGCACACCGTCGATCAGGATCTCTCCGGAGTCAATCGTCTCCAGGCGATTGATCGTGCGGCACAGCGTCGACTTTCCCGAACCTGACGGACCAATGAGAACCAGCACCTCGCCCTTCGAAACCGAAAGGTTTATGTCCCTGAGGACATGGAGCTTCCCGTAGTGCTTGTCTACGTTGCGAAGCTCGATGATGGGCATTGCGTCCTGCTGGCTCGTGCCCTGCTCAGTATTCGACATGTCTCTCCGATCCTTGCAATGTGTCTCGATTCCGACGCCCTGTGCGGGTGACCGCAGGCTACACCGGATTCTCCTGGTTGCGTGATATGACCCTCGTGCCCGAGCGGCGCGCCACGTAGATGGACGCCTGGTTGATGGCGTAGTTGATGAGGATGTAGATGATGGCCACCACGAAGTACGTCGAGACGAGCGCGTCGTAGTTCGTGATGAGCACGCGGGCGTTCTGCAGCATGTCGGGATAGCTCACGACATAGGCGACGGTCGTATCCTTCACCACGACGACAAGCTGCGATATGAGCGAGGGAATGACGAACTTGACGGCCTGCGGCAGGACGATCTTGCGCATGACCTTGCCCTCAGTCATGCCCAGCGAGAGGGCCGCCTCGCGCTGGCCCTCGGGCACTGCGTTGACGCCCGCACGGAACACCTCGGCAAGCACACCCGAGGCCGTGAGCGAGATGGGAATCGCGAGCATCCAGAACGACGGCATCTTTATGCCGTAGCTCGGGATGACGAGAAAGAAGAAGTAGATGAGCAGCAGGCTCGGAATCCCGCGGAAGAAATCGATGATCACGCGGAAGATCGTGCTCACGACCCTGTTTTTGCTGATCCTGCCCAGCATGAACAGGACGCCGAGCACAAGGGCAATCGCCCCTGCCATGAGTGCAACCTCAAACGTTCCGAGCAGGCCCGTAAGGAGATAGCGCCAGGTAGACCACTTCGTGAAAAAGGTCCAGTACTGGGGGGCGAACTGCCCCGTGACGTAGAAGCGCCATGCGATGAGGCCGAGAAGCGCCACCACCGCGATGGTGCCGACGACGGTACCGACGACGATGCGCCGGCGCGTTTTGGGGCCGGGCGCCTCGTACAGCGCATCGCGCATGGAGATCGTGTCTGCGCTCATCGGAGGATCCTCACTCTCTTGTCGATCCTGTTGCCCACGATGCCGATCACGAACGCCGTGCCCGCATAGCCGATCGCGGAGATGAAGAAGGCGAGTATGCCGCCGACGGACCTCGTGTTGATGTAGGAGACGAGACCCGTGAGCTCGGGCGGGTCGAGCGGGACCTGGGAGGCGAGCGCCGTCGTGAGCATGACGGCGATGAGCAGGTTCGTCATGGGCAGGACGACCGAGCGAAGTGCCTGCGGGATGACGACGTGCCGCAGGATCTGCCCGAAGCTCAGCCCGATCGAGCGCGCCGCCTCCACCTGGCCCACGCCGATGGTGTTGATGCCGCTCATGAAGTTCTCCGAGCCGAACGCCGAGGCGATGAGGATCGTCGTCACGATCACGCAGACGTCGTAGTCGAGCACGATCCTGAGGCTCGGCAGGGCGTACACGCAGATTATGAGGAGCGAGACGCCGGGGATGTTGCGAAAGATCTGGACGTACACGTCACCCAGCCTGCGCAGGGGCGCGATTGGGGAGACGCGCGCCACCGTGAGCACGAGCGCGAGCGCCATGGCGCCGACGTAGGAGACGGCCGTCATGCGCCAGGTAACGAGAAGGGCCTGCACGTACATGCCCCCATAGGTGGAGAGCAGCTCTTGGAGCCCCATGATCACCTCCATTCGAGAGGGGACCCCCTGCCAGACAGGCAGAGGGTCCCCATCAGGCACACCCACCAAGGATACCCGTGGGGTATCGGCGGGAGTCCCTTATCGGCACTTTGGGAACAACACGTTAACGTTACGCACCGATCGCCGGGGGCTCCGGAACGGTCTTGACGTCCGTGCGGTCGCCGATGGCAACCTTCCAGAGAGCGGCCCACGTGCCGTCGTCCTCGATCTTCTTGAGGAACGCGTTGATGAAGTCGACGCCGTCGGAGTCCTTGGGCATGCCGATGCCGTAGTTGTCCTTCGGGCCGAAGGGCTCGCCGACGATCTTGTACTTGCCCGGGTTCTTCACGATGGCGCCCATCTGCATGGTCGGGTCGATGACGTAGGCGTCGACGCGACCCTGCTCGAGCGCGGTGCGCGCCTCCTCGTCGGTGC
>JAGAWD010000424.1 GCA_017941585.1 Olsenella sp.
CTGCGAGACGCCGCCGACACCGCCGACGCCGCTGACGCCGCCGACGGCGCTGGCGCCGCAGGCGCGGCGGCGCGCGGGCGCAAGGGGACGGTCACGTTTCGCTCGAGCAGGCAGACCGCTGAGGAGCTCGAACTCTACCAGCGGCTTTTCGAACGAGAAATCTAGGGTTTCCCAGAAGAGCTGACTTTTCGAAACTTTTTGAAGGGTTGCCTCAGGCGCACCTCGCTCCGGCGCGCCCCGCGTCCCTACTTCTCGTGGTTCGTCTGGCGCTTCTCGCCCCAGAAGAAGGTGGCGACGGTGCCCGGGCCCGTGTGGCAGCCGATGGTCGCGCCGATGTCGAAGTGGTGTACCTTCCCGTCAAGCTGGGGAAACTCGCTCTCGATCATGTTCGAGACGACCTTGGCGTCGTCGAGGCAGGCGGAGTTCGAGATGAAGACCTTGTCCGAGTAGTCGTCCCCGCCCTGCGCGAGCTGATGCATGATCTTTACCACGCGCTTCTGGGCCTTCTTCTTCGTGCGGATCTTCTCGCACACTGCAAGGCTGCCGTCCGGCTCGACGTCCATGACGGGGCAGATTTTGAGCATGCCGCCAAAGAATCCCGCGGCCTTGGAGATGCGCCCCCCGCGAATGAAGAAGGTCAGGTCAGAGGAGAAGAACCAGTGCTGGACCTCGAGCTTGTGCTCCTCGGCCCATGCCGCCAGCTCGTCAATCCCCATGCCGGCGTCTCTCAGCTCGGCGAGCCTGTCCATCAGCAGGCCGTAGCCCGCCGAAGCCGCAAGCGAGTCGACAACGATGATTTTCGCGTCGGGGAACTCCTTCAGGAGTTCGTCTCGCGCCGTGCATGCCGAGTTGTATGTTCCAGAGATTCCCGAGGAGAGTGTCACGTGCAGGACGGGCTTGCCCTCCTCGACGAACGGGCGCCAGAACGCCATGTAGTCTCCGGCGGAAACCTGCGAGGTCCTGACCTCGGCCCCGCCGAGCATCTGCGAGAACAGGTCGCTGGGAGAGTGCGTCTTCCCGAAGTCGTCCTTGCACGAGGTGCCGTCGAGCTCGTAGTTGAAGAAGACATACTTGATGTCGCGCTCGTCGAGGAACCCCTCGGTGACGTCTGCCGTGGAGCAGCAGCTCAGAATGTAGTCGGACATAAGAGGAAACTCCCTTCCAGGGATGTTGATTATCTTAGCTTAAACCATCTGGTGCCCGGCTGCGGCCAAGGCATGACATTCATTCGGTTTAAAGTCGAATCAACGTGAAGACTCCGTGTGCCGACGCGACCGTTCGGATAAGCTTTGGAGAGAGCATCTGGTCAATGGCGTCGGCGGCAAGGGCAGCTGCGGACGGTTGGTGCGGACGGTTGGTGCGGACGGTCGCCGCGGAAGGTCGCCGCGGACGTTCTTCTCCGCGAAGCGTCCGAGCGACCTGCCCCGCACGCCGACGCGATGCGAAACTTGGAGGAGAGCATGAGCACATACGCACTCGACGATCTCGCACAGCTTGTCGATCACACCAATCTGCGTCCCGATGCCACCCGAGCTGACATGGAACGTCTGTGCGACGAGGCGAGGCGGCATCACTTCAGGATGGTTGCCGTCAACTCGGTGCAGTCCGCGCTCTGTCGCAAGCTTCTCGAGGGAACGGACGTCCACGTGGGTGCGGCCATCAGTTTCCCGCTTGGGCAGACGAGCGTTGCCACGAAGGTGTTCGAGACGCGAGACGCCCTTGCTAATGGCGCGAACGAGATCGACTACGTGGTGAACCTCACCGAGGTGAAGGCGGGCAGCTGGGGCTATGTCCGCGACGAAATGAGGTCGATCGTAGACGTCTGCAACGAGGCTGGCGTGCCCTCCAAGGTCATCTTCGAGAACTGCCTCCTCACGCAAGACGAGAAGATCCGCCTCTGCGAGGTCGCGAGCGAGGTCCTGCCAACCTTCGTGAAGACGTCCACGGGCTTCTCCACGGGCGGCGCGACGGTGGAGGACGTGCGCCTCATGCGCGACCACGTCGATCCGCGCGTCAAGGTCAAGGCTGCCGGCGGCATAAGGAGTGCCGACGCCTTTCTCGACATGGTGCGCGCCGGTGCCGAGCGCATAGGCTGCAGCGCGAGCGTCTCGATCATTGAGGAGCTCGCACGTCGCATGGAGGAAAGCGACGCCGACGTGATCGAGCTGTAGCATGAACGAGTTATGGCACGAACGAGTGGCAAGCTCGCTCGAACGCGCACTCGGCTCGACTCCTCCGGCGCAAAACCCGCTCCAGTGGACGATTGGCCGAGGGGCCAGGCGCAAAACCCGCTCGAGTGGACGACCCCAGGCGCAAAAACCGCTCTAGTGGGCGATTCGGGAATCCACGCGAGGGCATTTTGCGCCTGGGGCAATCCACACGAGGCCATTTTGCGCCTGGGGGCCGGCGGCGGGAATCCCGCACTTGACGCGGTTTTGCGCCGGGACATCGCCTACTCGATGCGACTGTGTCTCGAATATGCTCGGCCCGAGCGCAGCCGTCCCATAGAGAATCGAAGAGATGCTCCACAAACAGAAAGCGGACTGAGCAAAAAGCCCCCGCTCCTTGGAGGAACGGGGGCCGATGCGTTGCGAGGTTGTCGCATTCCCTTATCCGAGAGCTCAATGAGAGCTCGCGGCACGGGCGTGCGGGCATGCCTTGGCTACTTGGCCAGGGCCTCCTCGACGGCGACGGCGCAGGCGACGGTGCAGCCGACCATGGGGTTGTTGCCCATGCCGATCAGGCCCATCATGTCGACGTGCGCAGGCACGGAGGAGGAGCCAGCAAACTGGGCGCTGGAGTGCATGCGGCCCATGGTATCGGTCATGCCATAGGAGGCGGGACCGGCGGCCATGTTGTCCGGGTGCAGGGTGCGGCCAGTGCCACCGCCAGAGGCGACGGAGAAGTACTTCTTGCCGGCCAGCGTGCGCTCCTTGAAGTAGGTGCCCGCGACGGGGTGCTGGAAGCGCGTCGGGTTGGTGGAGTTACCGGTGATGGAGATGTCGACGTTCTCGTGCCACATGATGGCAACGCCCTCGCGGACGTCGTCGGCGCCGTAGCAGTTGACCTTGGCGCGCGGGCCGTCGGAGTAGGGGATGGACTGAACGACCTCAAGCTCGCCGGTGAAGTAGTCGAACTTGGTCTGGACATAGGTGAAGCCGTTGATGCGGGCGATGATCTGGGCGGCATCCTTGCCGAGACCGTTCAGGATGACGCGCAGCGGCTTCTTGCGAGCCTTGTTGGCGTTGTTGGCGATGCCGATGGCGCCCTCGGCGGCCGCGAAGGACTCGTGGCCAGCGAGGAACGCGAAGCACTCGGTGTCCTCACCGAGCAGCATGGCGCCCAGGTTGCCATGGCCGAGGCCTACCTTGCGGTCCTCGGCGACGGAGCCGGGGACGCAGAAGGCCTGCAGGCCGATGCCGATGGCCGCGGCCGCCTCGGAGGCGTTCTGGACGCCCTTCTTGACGGCGATGGCGCAGCCGAGGGTGTACGCCCAAGCAGCGTTCTCGAATGCGATGGACTGAATGTCCTTGGTGATGTCGTAGGGGTTGAAGCCGAGGTCGGTGCAGATCTTCAGCGCCTCGTCCAGGTCGGCGATGCCATACTCGGCGAGGGTCTTGTTGATCTTGTCGATGCGGCGCTCATAGCCTTCGAACGTAACTGCCATTGTTTTCCGCCTCCCTTTCTACTCTTCGCGCGGATCGATGACCTTGGCGGGGTTGTCCCACTGGCCGTAGCGGCCCATGGCGTCGTCAAGAGCCTGCTTGGGATCGGTGCCGGCCTTGATGGCGTCGGTGAACTTGCCGAGGTTCAAGAACTCGAAGCCGATGATCTCGTTCTTGTCGTTGAGGGCGAGGTGCGTGACGTAGCCCTGGGCGAGCTCGAGGTAGCGGGCGCCCTTCTCCTTGGTGCCATAGGTGGTACCAATCATGGAACGGAGGCCCTTGCCGAGGTCGTCGAGACCGGCGCCGACGGGAAGGCCGTCCTCGGAGAAGGCGGTCTGCGTGCGACCGTAGACGATCTGGAGGAAGAGCTCACGCATGGCGACGTTGATGGCGTCGCAGACGAGGTCGGTGTTGAGAGCCTCGAGGATGGTCTTGCCGGGAAGAATCTCGGCGGCCATGGCGGCGGAGTGGGTCATGCCGGAGCAGCCGATGGTCTCGACCAGGGCCTCCTCGATGACGCCCTCCTTCACGTTGAGGCTGAGCTTGCAGGCGCCCTGCTGGGGAGCGCACCAGCCAATGCCGTGCGTATAGCCGGAGATGTCGCCGATCTCCTTTGCCTGGACCCACTTGCCCTCCTCGGGGATGGGTGCAGGACCGTGGTATGCGCCCTTGGCGACGGGGCACATCTTCTCCACTTCTGCGGAATACTGCATGGTTCTCCTCTCCACCACATAAAGCGCCGCGGGACCTTCCCGAGCGCATCTGTCCGGCGTTGTCGGCCGTTTGGCCAGACAGCGCTATTTTATGCCACGCGGCTCCCGTTTCGGCGCGACATGACTAATATACGGCGAAAAAGTCGGCTCAGTGGATAAACGGCACTTGATGAGTAGCCTTTTTGAGGGGCTCTGGCACTCTTCGAGAACGACGCCATAATGGCTCTCTGTGGTTTCTGGCTGAAGGGGCATCCCAACGATCCTGCGCGGGTGGAGACTGTCGGTGCGCCTCGCTGCGCGGGGCACTCTGGTTCGAAAAGCACCGAGTGCGTACTCCCGACTGTACACTCGGCGGCATATCGCACCGAGTGCGTACTCCCGACTGTACACTCGGCGGCATATCGCACCGAGTGCGCGCTTGGGACCGTACACTCGGCGAGGTTTCCCACCGAGTGCGCAAATGCCTAATCGAGCACGCCTTCGCGCATTTTGGCGCGAGGCCCAGCGGCCTCATCGTTTACGTAAGGTTGATCAGCGTCAGGGCGTGGCACCCACCGCCGGCTGCTCGCCTGCATCTGCTCGCCCGCATCCGCCCGCCGTTTGCGGCTACCACGTATAATGCCCCCATGAGACTTCCCGATAACATACCGACATGGGTCTTCGAGCTGGCGCTTGTGGCGACGACCGTCGCCTACGGCGGCTCCTACATCGTGCTGAAAGACGCCATGCAGGCGGTGAGCCCGGCATGGCTCCTGACGATTCGCTTCGCGATGGCCGCGGCGATCATGGGCGTGATCTTTCACCGAAGGCTGGCGGAGAACCTCGACGGAAGCCACGTTCTCGCGGGCACGATCATCGCCCTGCCCGAGGCGGTGGGGTTTCTCGTGCAGAACATCGGCCTCACCTTGACGACGCCCGGCAGAAACGCCTTTCTCACGGCGACCTACTGCGTCATGGTCCCCTTCCTGGCATGGGTGGTGGTGCGGCGACGTCCCAGGCCCAACAACCTCGTAGCCGCAGCCATGTGCCTTGCGGGCGTGGGGCTACTCTCGCTCAAGGCGTCGGATGGTGCCGCTGGTCTTGGCGCGGGCGATCTCCTCACGCTCCTCTCGGCGCTCATGTTTGGCCTGAATATGGTGGCGGTCGAAAGGCTGGGAAGGCTTCACGACTCCGTGACCATCACCTTCGTCATGTTCGTCGTGAGCGCACTGGTCAGCCTTGGGGCGGCCGTCGCTCTCGAGCCGGTTCCGAAGTCCGCATCTTTCACGCCCGAGTTCTGGGCGCAGATGGCCTACGTGGTCCTTCTCACCACCATCTTCGGCATCCTCGTACAGAACGTCGCCCAAAAGAGGGTTCCCTCTTCTCAGGTGGCGCTCCTGCTCTCCTTCGAGAGCGTGTTTGCCACGGTCTTCTCGGTGGTCTTCTATGGAGAGAAGATCACGCTTCCTCTGTTGGTGGGCTTTGCCCTCATCTTCGGCGCCGTGCTCGTAAGCCAGTTCGCGACGACTCCTCGCGTGCACAGCGATTGAGACTGCCTGCATCTTTGGGCTTGTGTGCACCGTCTCCATACAATTGAGACTGACTCCTCAAAAATGATGACGGTATGCCCCAAAAGGCGTTAATCTAGAAAGATGTTCTCTCGTACGCGAGATGATTCCGGTGCCCGTTCGTATGCGGGGATGCCGGGGGGCTTGTCTGTCCGTATGGTTGCTGGGCCTCCGCTTGGCCCGCTCGGTCGTTTTGAAGAGAGGTGCGGCATGATATCCGAGACCGCGCTTTCCAAGGTGTGCCGTCCCGCCATACTGGGGCGCGCAAGCATAATCTCGCAGAGGCAGGGGCGCATCTGGAAGCGGTCCTGCTCCTATGACGGATCGATCACGCGGGTGCGCGCCCGCGTCGATAGCGCGTCGGGCTACGAGGAGTACTACGAGGCCGGCATCTCCTTCGATGAGACTGCCGACACGGTGCTGGACTATTCCTGCACCTGCCCCGCCGCGCGCCGCTTTCCGGGTCCCTGCAAGCACAGCGTCGCCCTCGCGCTCGACTTCAACCGAAACGGGCGAGAGTTCGATGGATTCGACAAGATGCAGCACGTGAGCACCTCATCGGTCCTTTCCGAGATTCTCGTGAAGGCGGCCGCCGCACCGCGCGTCCGACCGCCCTCCGATACCGGCGAGCATGCCGGCTCGATTGTCCTCGAGCCCACGCTCGTGCGCGACCGCAGCATCTTCCTGCGGCTGCGCGTCGCCGGCGGATCCGGCGCCTACGTCGTGAAGCGCATCGGCGACTTTGCGGACCACGTCGCCTCTGCCTCCTTCTACGAGTACGGGAAGATGCTCGCGTTCACCCATTCGATCGACATGTTCGAGCCCGTTTCCCAGAGGCTCGCCCGCTTCATCGTGCGTGCTGTGCAAAACCGGCGGTCGTATTCCGCCGAGAGGCTTGTAGGAAGGATATATGTCACGCCGGGTGTCGCTCCCTCGAGCATGGGGCGCGACCTCAGGCTCTCGGGTCCCGAGCTCGACGAGCTTCTCGAGATGCTCGTGGGGACGGGGGTCACCTTCGAGGATGTGCGACGCGCGGGATCCTCCTCGCGCACCCTTCGCCTCGAGGTGTGCGATGGGGACCCGGAGGTTGGCCTTTCCGTCGAGACGGCGGGAGAGGGCACGTCATTCGAGGTGGTTCGCCAGGGCGAGGCGGACTTCTTCTCGTCGGACGAGAAGCTCTACGCGATATCGGGCGAGACGCTCTTTCGCTGCACCCCACGACTGCGCATGATTGCGCCCTTCCTCACGAGCGTCTACGCGAGTACCGCTCCGCACTTGCTCCTCTCCGAGCAGGACGCTCCGAGATTCGCCGCGACGCTCCTGCCTCGCCTCGAGGCGGCCATGCCGGTGAGCGCGCCCAAGGAGATGGAGGCGCTCCGACCCGAGCCGATGAGGCTGGAGTTCTACCTCGACCGCACCCGTGCGAGAGTGACCTGCGACGTTCAGGCCGTCTACGGCGAGAAGCGCTACCACATAGCCCAGCGCCACGTGGGCGCCTCCGCACAGCTGGGGCGCGACCTCGAGTCCGAGACCAACGCGCGCCAGCTCGTGGGCAGGTACTTTACCCTGGGAAAGTCCGAGTACGCGACCATCTCCGACAGGAACGCCGACGCCATCGCCCGCCTCGTGTTCGAGGGCGTGGGTGAGCTCCGCCGTCTGGGAGAGGTGTTCTCCACGTCCGCGTTCGACGGCCTCGTGGCCACGACCTCCCCGCGCGTCCGCGTGGGCCTTGCGGTCAGGGCGAACCTCATCAACCTCACCGTCTCGGCGGACGACCTCCCGCTCTCCGAGCTCCACGCGCTGCTCGGCAGCTACAGGCGCCACCAGCGCTTCCACAGGCTGCGCGACGGTTCCTTCGTCGACCTCTCCCGGGCCGACCTCTCCGAGGCCGCCCGCCTTGCCGACGAGCTCGGCCTTTCCGCGCACGACCTCGCGGCGGGCAGGGTCGAGATTCCCTCCTACAAGGCGTTCCTCCTCGACTCGATCACGTCCGACAGCGAGAAGGACGAGTCGTTCGTCAGCTACATCGAGAACTTCCGCTCGGTCGACCCCACGTCCTACGACCTCCCGGCGAGCCTTGCCGCGCGCCTGCGCCCCTACCAGGTGAAGGGCTTCCAGTGGCTCTTTGCCATCTGCGACATGGGGTTTGGCGGTATCCTCTCCGACGAGATGGGCCTCGGCAAGTCCGCCCAGCTCATTTCCCTCCTGCTCGCGCGAAGGGGAGAGGGGTGCACGCTCGTGGCATGCCCCGCCTCCCTCGTCTACAACTGGAAGGCCGAGTTCGAGAAGTTTGCGCCCGAGCTCGATGTCGCGCTCGTGGTGGGCAACGCCGCCGAGCGCTGCGCGATTCGCCAGGAGCGGCCGCACGATGTGCTCGTCACCTCCTACGACTTGTTGCGTCGCGACATCGAGGACTATGCCCGCATGGACTTCTGGTGCGAGGTGCTCGACGAGGCGCAGTACATCAAGAACCACGAGACGCTCGCGGCGCGCGCGACGAAGGCCGTTACGGCCGAGCACCGCCTGGCGCTCACCGGCACGCCCATCGAGAACCGCCTCTCGGAGCTGTGGAGCATCTTCGACTTCCTCATGCCCGGTCTCCTCGGCAGCTACGACAGGTTCCGCGAGCGCTACGAGCAGCCGATCGCCGATGGGGACGAGGAGGTTGCCGCGCGCCTGCGCGCGCTGATCGCCCCATTCGTACTGCGTCGGCGCAAGGCGGAGGTACTGAACGATCTTCCCGACAAGCTCGAGCAGGTTATCTACGCACGCATGGACGGCGAGCAGCTCCGCCTTTACCGGGCGCACGAGCAGGCTCTTCGCCTCTCCCTCACCGAGCAGAGCGACTCGGCGTTCAACCAGGGCAAGCTCCAGGTCTTGGCGGAGCTCACCCGGCTCAGGCAGATCTGCTGCGACCCGCGACTCGTCTACGACGACTACGATTCCTCGTCTGCCAAGCTCGACACGATTCTCTCCCTCGTCTCCTCTGCGGCAGACGCACAGGCGAAGATGCTGGTGTTCTCGCAGTTCACGAGCTATCTGGACGTGATTGCCGGCAGGCTCGACGACCGCGGCGTGCGCTACTACATGCTCACGGGGTCGACGCCCAAGAAGCGCCGCCTCGAGCTGGTGGACGCCTTCAACCACGACGACACGCCCGTCTTCCTCATCTCGCTCAAGGCGGGAGGGACTGGGCTCAATCTCGTGGGCGCCTCCGTCGTGGTGCACGCGGATCCGTGGTGGAACGCCGCCGCACAGAACCAGGCGACGGACCGCGCCCACCGCATCGGCCAGACCCGCGACGTCACCGTCTACAAGGTCATCGCCAAGGACACCATCGAGGATCGCATCCTCGCGCTGCAGGAGGCGAAGAGCGACATCGCGGAGCAGATCGTGGGCGAGGGCGGGGGCGCCTCGCTGGCCTCCCTTCGTAAGGAGGACCTCATCGACCTGCTGGGCGAGTAGGGCGGGTGCCGGGCCGCCGAGCCGGGCTGCCGGGCATCGCGCCTGGCCGCCGGGCATCGTGCCGGGCCGCCGGGCTGCCGGGCCACGGGCGGACGAAGACGAGCGTTTGGTCGTCGGAGCGCGCCTCGTCAAACGAGTAGTTCCTCTCGGCGAAGGACGAAAGTTCCTGCACCTCTTGCACTCCGCGCTCCGCACACCAGCGCACGAAGGTGCCGCGCGCGGCCTTGGCCTCGGTCGCCCGCTGCACGAGCTTCCCGTCCGCCTGCCGCACGCTTCCGAAGATGCAGGTCACGACCGGTGGGCCGTCGGGCAGCGCGTGGGGGAGCACCGCCTTGGCGTACTCGACGGACGCGAGGTTCACGATGGCCGTGGCGTCTCGCTCCGAGCAGAGCGCGTCGTAGGGGCGGCTGTCCCAGTACTCGTAGAGGTTGCGTGCGCCCCCGACCGAGAGGGGTGCCTGCATCTCCAGGCGGTAGGGTGTGACGCCGTCGAAGGGGCGGAGAAGACCGTAGAGGCCCGACACGATGCGCAGGCTCCGCCCGATCCACTCGAGCTGGCGCGAGTCCATGACGTCGGGGGCGATGTGCTTGTACTGGATGCCCTCGTAGGCGACGATTGCCGCGGTGAGCGCCGCAGGCTCGGCCTGCATGTCGCGCGAGAGCGTGCGCGTGCGGTCGTAGTTCTCGCCCGTGAGCGCGTCGCTCGTCCGCCACAGGGCTTTGGCCTGCTTGTACGAGAGGCCGCCAAGCTCGTCTGCGAGCCTCGACGCCTCGTCCAGGAAGATCGGCCGGCTGGTTGCCGCAGGCTCGCCGTCGACCGTGCGCATCTTCTTTGCCGGCGAGATTATCAGCTTGAGTGCCATGGTCCCCTTGCCACCTCCTGTACCGCTCCCCAGGTCGCTGCTGGATTGCAGCTCGTGACCGGCCGTGCGCCTTTCCGTGTCAGGTCCCGTGTCACGTCACGCGACTGGACGAATGCCGGCGTGTCGCTCGAGACGTGCCCTTCCAGCTGCGAATGCGCATGGGATTGGGCGGCCGTTCGGGCCGCGCGAGACCTTACGCGCGAGACCTTACTGTGTGAGAGGCCCCCGCCGGCACCGCCAGCGCTCTTTCCCCATGTCTTCGTCATACATCTTGCGGGCGCTTCTCAGATTAGCCCTTCTCCAAGATTCTGCCCCGCTCCCGACTGTACACTCGACGCACTTTCGCACCGAGTGCGCACTCCCGACTGTACACTCGGCGACTTTTCTTAACGAGTGCGCACTCCCGGCCGTACACTCGATGCACTTTCGCACCGAGTGCGCACCCCCCTCGCCTTTGGCTGCGCGTGAGCCAGTCTCTTCGTCAGTCTCCGTCAGAAGCGCTGGAGAACAGGACCTTTTCGGAAGCACTTTGGGATATCCTTTTTGATGTTGCGCCGGGCATACGATCGCGTGATCGTGCAGTGCGCGCTGCGCGACCGCTCGGTGCAGTTGCGCAACGCATGTTTTGCGTTGCGTTTCGGCATGGTGATTCGAATCCCGCGAGATGTGCCCGCGGGGGTGATTGCGGGAGTGATGAAGTGGTTGTTCTGGGTGCACTGCTCAATGGTCTCGAGGCGTTTCTCGGGGGAGTGATAGGCCTTCTCTTCAAGACACGTGTCTCGGATGACTTGGGCGACTTTCTCCTCAAGGGACAGGGTCTAGCCGTCATCCTCGTTTCCGTGCAGGGCATGGCCGCCGGCGGCAGCGTCGTCGTGGTGACGCTTGCCGTGGCGCTTGGGTGCCTTGTGGGCTACGTGATCGACCTCGACGGCCTCGTGCGGCGTCTGGGCGACTGGGCGCAGGCCCGCTTGAACGGACTCTTCGCGGGGAGCGAGCGGCTGGGCAGCTTCTCCGAGGGTTTCGTCACGGCGACGCTCTTCTGCTGCACGGGGGCCATGGCGATCGTCGGCTCGCTCGAGAGCGGCATTCAGCTCAACCACGACACCCTGATCGCGAAGGGGCTCATCGACCTCGTGGTCTGCATACCGTTTGCGGCGACCATGGGTATCGGCGTCCCGTTCGTGGGGGTGAGCCTCATCGTGTATGAGGGGGTACTGAGCCTTCTGGCGAGCGTGCTTGGCGGCGTTCTCACCGAGGCTGTCGTCGCGCAGGTATCGGCGACGGGCTCTCTCCTCCTTTTGGCCGTGGGCACGAACCTCCTCGGGGTGACCGACCTCAAGGTGGCCAACATGCTTCCTGCGGCGTTTATGCCCATCGCGCTCGTTCCGCTCATGAGCGCGATGGGCCTGCTATAGGGCACGCATCGGCCCGCTAGATTGCGGCGCCAAACCACTTCTGCTTGAGCGAGCTCATGGTGCCGTCTGCCTCAAGGTCCGCAAGGGCCTTGTTGATGTCCTGCTTCAGCTTGGTATTGTCCTTGCTCACGACGATGCCGTACTGCTCGCCCGTGGGGATCTCGATCGAGACCTGCAGACTGGTGTAGGACTGCGTGCACAGGTAGGACATGACGGGCAGGTCTGCGACTGCCGCGGCATAAAGCCCGGTCTGCACGCCGGTCAGCGCCTGGATAGCGTCGTCAAGGGGCACGCAGGTTGCCTGGGGCAGGTTCTCCCTCACCCAGGACTCGCCGGTGGTGCCCGACTGGACGGCAATCTGGGTGCCTGCGACGTTGAGCTTCTCCCTGCTCGTCTCGCCCGCCGCCTTGGGCGTCACGAGGCCCTGGTTCGAGTCGAGGTAGGAGTCGGTAAAGTCGATCTCCTGGCTGCGCTCGTCGGTGATTGTGAACGCGGAGACGCCCACGTCTGCCTTGCCGCCCTGCTTGATCAGGGGAATGATTGTGTCGAA
>JAGAWD010000425.1 GCA_017941585.1 Olsenella sp.
GTGGCGAGCGAACGAGGACCGACGCCGATGCGCGAGGGGCAAGGTCTGCATTGGGGGCTGCGCGTGCCTGTGGCACAAGCGGGCCCCCCAATGCGTGCCTTGCGGCAAATCCCTCCGGGGGCCGAGGGGCGCCCCCCGGTGCCGTCGCGGCGTCACCGAATGCGTCGTATTCTCTGCACGATCGGTGCGCGAGGGGACGCCCCGGCTCGTCACCGAATGCGACGTATTCTCTTCCTGATCGGGGTGTGCGGTGAAGCTCCGGCTCGTCACCGAATGCGTCGCATTCGCTTTCGGTCCTGATACGGGATGAGCGAAGTTCGGCACCCTCCGTCGAGGGCGACGCCGCACGGTTCGGGGGAGCGCTTGACTGAGACGCCCGTCGAGTGGGAGCATTCGCGAGAGGGAAGGACCGGGGAGAAGGGAGCGGGATGCTGCATACGACGACCGTCAGGCTCGGGGAGGACACCGTCGGGAGGCTCGACGAGATCGCCCGCGAGACCGGCAGGGGCAGGACCGAGGCGCTGAGGGAGGTGCTCGATTCCGCGCTCGGGGAAGAGGGCAGGAGCGCGTACCTACGCGGCGTCGCCGACGGGCTGAGGGCGCAGGTCCTCGGGCTCGAGGGGGAGCCGGGGGCCGGCCTGCCGGAGGGCGTGCGGGAGCTGCTCGACGTCGCCGGCGAGTGCGGGATGGGCCCAGACGACTGGCACCGCCTCGCCATGCTGCAGGTCTACCTCTCCCTCTTGGAAGACGACGACGGCGCAAGGTGGTCCGACACTGGAAATCCGGTGAGGCCCACCAGGCTCAAGCACATCAACGTCGCGGCCTCCGAGGCCGAGGCCTTCCTGGCCAGGCGGAGGCAGGGGTAGTGGCCGCCCCACTCATTGATGGCCCTTAGGCTCCCTCAAGTGGCGCCACTTAATCCGTTGTCCGTTCGCTGACATCCAAACCACCACTGGCCCGCCGGATGAACCCCGTTGGTCTGCCTTGATAAAATAGGTCCCGTGGCACTTTCCGGAACGACTCCGTCAGATAAGGGGCTTTGCGTGGACTTCAACTCCGTCTATTCCGTCATCGACTACATCGGCGGCCACTGCAAGACCGCCAAGGAGAAGGGCGACATGTGGGAGAGGGCCGTCGTCTTCTACCTCCGCCACGACCCCGAGATGCGCCAGCTCATGAGCGACGTCCGCCTCTGGGAGGACGCCGACACGAACGACGGCCACGACACGGGGATAGACGTGGTGTCGGAGTACGACTCGGAGACCGCGAGCGCCGGCGAGAGGCGCTACTGGGCCGTGCAGTGCAAGAACTACGACCCCGCCCACAAGCTCGACTACAAGGAGCTCTCGACTTTTTGGGCGAAGGCTGAGGCGGACGAGCGCTACGCCGGCTATATTGTTGTGAGCGCCTCCGACTTCTCGTCGACCGCCTATGCCCACGCGGAGCTCACCCGCACGCTCATGGTCACCCCGGAGAAGATGGACGAGTCCAACGTCGACTGGAACTCGTTCATCAAGCAGACGGGACCCGAGAACAGGGAGACGTTCGACCTCCGCGAGCACCAGCGCGACGCGGTCGACGCCATCAACGCGACGCTCGGGGACCATGACCGCTGCAAGGCGATCCTCGCCTGCGGCACGGGCAAGACTCTCATGAGCCTGCGACTCGCCGAAGGGCGCTGCCCGCATGGAATGGTGCTCTTCGCGGCGCCGTCCATCGCGCTCGTCTCCCAGGCCATGCGCGAGTGGACCAACCAGGCGCGCGTGGACATGCGCTCGCTCGTGGTGTGCTCCGACTCCAAGGCATCCCGCGTCTCTGACGACGACGAGATCATCGACACTCTGGCGGACCTCGCGTTCCCCGCGTCGACGGACGCTGCCGGGCTGGTCGCTCACTACCGTTACGTGCGCTCCAAGGCGCCGGACGCCATGGTCGCCGTCTTCGCGACGTACCAGTCCATGCAGGTCGTTTCTGACGCGCAGACGATGGGCCTCGACAACTTCGACCTCATCGTCTGCGACGAGGCGCACCGCACTACGGGCATCAAGGCGAGCGCCGACGAGGACACCACGGCCTTCCTCATCGTGCACGACCAGGAGAGGGTCCACGGCACCAAGCGCGTCTACATGACAGCGACGCCGCGCATCTACGGCGACCAGGTGCGCAGGACCGCCCGCGAGCAGGACTACGTGCTCACCTCGATGGACGACGAGGCCACCTACGGTCCCACCGCCTACGAGATAACCTTCTCCGAGGCCGTGGAGCGCGGGCTCCTCTGCGACTACCGCGTGGTCGTTTTGGCCGTGCGTGAGGAGGCCATGCCAACCGACATGCAGCGAACGCTCTCGGACGGCTCCGAGCTCGAGATGGACGAGGCCGCCAAGATCATCGGCTGCTACAAGGGGCTCGCCACCCACGGCGTGGTCTCCCAGCAGCGCATTGACACGGAGATGGAGAAGGACATCCCCGACTTCTTCCTTATCGACGAGATCGAGGACCTCGAGGCCGTGCCCGAGCTGGAGCGCGACATCGAGCCGCTGCACCGCGCGGTCGGCTTCTGCCGCTCCATCCAGGACTCCAGGAACATCAACGAGATGTTCGGCAAGATCGTCGACCAGTACAACGAGCGGGCCTCCGACGCCGAGTGCTACGACCTCCGGTGCGAGCTCGGCCACGTGGACGGCTCCATGAACTCAAAGGTCCGCATGGAGAGGCTGTCGTGGCTGGCCGCCGGGGAGGACCCCCAGGAATGCCGGATCCTCACAAACGCCCGCTGCCTCGCCGAGGGCGTGGACGTGCCCTCGCTCGACGCGGTCATCTTCTTCAGCCCGCGCAAGAGCGAGGTGGACGTGGTCCAGGCCGTGGGGCGCGTCATGCGCACGTTCACCAACAAGAAGACGGGGGAGGAGAAGAGGCTCGGGTACATCATCCTTCCCGTGTTCATCCCCGAGGGCGTCACGCCCGAGGAGTCGCTCAACAACTCCAAGACCTTCGACGTGGTCTGGAAGGTCCTGCAGGCCCTGCGCTCCCACGACGAGCGCATCGAGGCGTACGTCAACTCCTTCCAGTTCAGGAAGAGGAAGCAGGGCAAGGGCGGCGGCATCGGTCGGGTGGGCAAGGGCGGCAACGGGAAGGAGCAGCCGGTCGACGATGGCGGCGGCCAGCTCCAGTTCACCTTCTCCGAGCGCCTCGCCGAGGCCATCTACACCAAGGCGGTCGACAAGGTCGGCACCCGCATCTACTGGGACTCCTGGGCCGAGGACGTGGCCCACATCGCCGAGCGCCACATCCAGCAGATCAACGACGCCCTTGCGAGCGACCCGGTGGCCCGCGAGGGCTTCGACGCCTTCCTGAAGGGCCTGCGCGAGTCGCTCAACCCCGGCATCTCCGAGGCGGACGCGATCGAGATGGTCGCCCAGCACATGATCACGCTGCCCGTCTTCGACGCCCTCTTCGGCGACTTCAAGTTCGCCAAGTCGAACCCCGTCTCCGTCGCCATCGACGAGTTCCTGCAGCGCCTGGCAGGCCACGGCGTGGGCGAGATGGGCGACTCCGACCGCAAGAGCCTCGACGACCTCTACGCCAGCGTCGCCCGCCGCGCCAAGATGGTGCGCACCGACAACGGCCGGCAGGCCCTCATCAAGAACCTCTACGAGGACTTCTTCAAGGCGGCCTTCAAGGCGACGACCGACAAGCTCGGTATCGTCTACACCCCCGACGAGATCGTCAACTACATCCTGCACGCCACAGACCGCGTTCTCAGGCGCGAGTTCGGCAAGTCGCTCGCCGACGAGGGGGTGCACGTCCTCGACCCCTTCGCGGGCACCGGAACCTTCATCGCGCGCCTCATCGAGGACGAGGAGCTTATGCCGATCGAGGCGCTCCCGCACAAGTACGCCCACGAGCTGCACTCCAACGAGATTCTGCTGCTCGCGTATTACATCATGGTCGTCAATATCGAGTACGCATACCACGCCCGCACGGGCGAGTACCGCGAGTTCGAGGGGGCGCTCCTCTGCGACACCTTCCAGATGAGCGAGGACGACAACAAGATCGACGACGACTTCTTCCAGGACAACTCAATCCGCATGCTGGAGCAGCTCGATAAAGACGTCATGGTCTGTTTGGGCAATCCGCCGTATTCTGCTGGTCAGGACAAGGCGAATGACGACAATGCGAACGAGCACTATGTGGCTTTGGAAGACCGTATACGTGCGACCTATTCCGCCAATACGCAGAGGTCTAACAAGCGGCAGATGATGGATTCCTACATCAAAGCGTTCCGCTGGGCCTCCGACCGTATTGTTCGTCACGGAGATTCTGGTGTTGTGGCTTTCATTACCAACGGTGGCTGGCTAAGGTCAGATATGGGTGAGGGTATGCGACGCTGTTTCGCGGAGGAGTTCAACAGCGTATATGTTTACGATTTGAGAGGTCATAAGCAGTATCGACGCATGACTAAGGAGCAGATGGCAGCCGAAGGAGATAACGTCTTCGCTTCTGGATCGACCGCTGCTATCGCTATCACCGTGCTTGTAAAGAATCCCGACTCAAACGAGCACGGAGTCATCCGCTATCACGATATTGGTCTCAATATGAGCCTTGGAGAGAAGCTTGAGGCGATGAGAGCGGCGTCCGCTGCAGAGCCTGCGTGGTCCATACTCACTCCTGACCGGTACGGAGATTGGCTCGATTTGCGCGACGATTCATGGTATCGGCTTGCACCCATTTGTGTGTCCTCTGGTAGCAGAAAGACTCCTGACGGTATGTTTGCAATTTGGTCACTTGGGATAGCTACGGCAAAGGATCCATGGATCTGGAATTGTTCGTCTTTAACGCTAGAGAATAATGTCCGCCGTCTCATTGAGAACACGAACGCAGAGGTCTCTCGCAGCAATGGGGACGTGTCTGCAGTGAGCTATGACGGAGCCAAGTATTGTTGGACTGCTGACATGCTTCAGCATGTCAGCAAAGGCAATCACCTTGTCGTTTCTCTTAGTTCAGTTTTGCAAGGTTCCTATAGGCCATTCTGCAAACAGTACGTTTATTATGAGAGGTCGGTAATTGCAAGGGTTTACCAGCAGGAACGTCTTTTCCCTCTCAAAGCCCCACACAAGACGTTCGAGAATGTTGTTATCTGTTTGTCTGCTGAGAAGGATGGTCTATCGTGTCTGGCAACGGAATTGCTGCCAGATCTGCACTATGTGGGATCGAATCAATGCTTCTCACTTTATTGGTTTGACAAGTCCGATGACGATGCCCTATTTGCAGAGAACTATACGGGTGACAAGGTCGTGAACGACGCTTGGAATAACCGTTACGTTCGTCATGATGCCATCACCGACCGTACGCTCGTGGTATTCCAAGCTGCTTATCCCATGGCCTACGCTACTCGTGCCAAGAAGAACGGTGGTTCTGGCCTCAACAAGGAGGACATCTTCTACTACGTCTACGGCATCCTCCATTCGACGGTCTACCGCGAGAAGTATGCGTCCAACCTCGCCAAGGAGCTGCCGCGTATCCCGCTGGTGAGGGACTTCGAGGCGTTTGCCGACGCCGGTCGCCAGCTCGCGCACCTGCACTTGCACTACGAAGATTTGGAGCCCTGGCCGACGGTTAGCGTCGACATGCTGCGTGCTGCCGACCCTGGCCCTGTCAAGAAGATTGCCTGGGCCAAGAAGAAAGATCCTGAGACGGGTAAGCGCGTGCCGGACTACACCAAGCTCGTCTACAACGCCAACCTCACCATCACGGGCATCCCCGAGGAGGCACAGAACTACGTCGTCAACGGCCGCAGCCCCCTCGACTGGGTCATCGACCGCTATCAGGTGAAGACCGACAAGAAGAGCGGCATAACCAACGACCCCAACGACTATTCGGACGACCCGTGGTACATCGTGGAGCTCATCGCTCGTCTCGTGCGTGTCTCTATGGAGACGCAACAGATAGTGGCGGCGCTGCCCACCAACATCGACGAGATCCCGCATCCCGACAACTGGCCCGTCGAGTGGTCTGCCGGTCAGTAAGCGTGCGAAGTTGCTGCGCGCGCGGCATCTGATGGGGCACCCAGCGGGGCGGCGTTGCCCTCCTGCCGTTGGGCGTGCGACCCGCATGTTTTCGGGTCCGTTCCGCTCGTATCCATCTATATACGAGTGGATGCGGGTGTATGCACGCGAGGCCTCGCTGGCGCGTCTGCCGTCCTGCTCCGGTGCGGTGGCGGACATTCTGCCGGGGCTGTGGTTTTTGGGGACGGTTTTGTTGGGATGCCGGCGCCCCCAGCCGCCCCCGCGACCCCAGGCGATCTTTCTCATCCGGCAGGGGACACGAGCGCATGCGGCCGGCGTCGTGCCGCGGCAGGCCCCATGTTGCCGTGTGCCAGCTTCGCTGAGCCAATCTCTACAACGCGCAAGATAGGCCGTTAAAAGTCCTGAGAGGGTCAAATTCCGCCGTATCTCATGTATGAAGGACAAAGAGACTCGGCAGTTGCTTTGACGGACGAATTTCGGCTCTGAGAGCGTCTGGAACAGTTGTCGGCTATTGCCGCGGTCTTCGAGAGGTATTTGGGGATCGCTTGCGAGCATGAGTCGCGGTTGGTGACCGGTAGCGTGTGATGGTACCGCCTATCCGATGAGCATGGTACCGACGGTCCGACGAGTCTGGTACCGTGTGTGACCCTTTTCAGCGAAGGGACCAGAGGGGTCCCCAAGCAGAAAGGGGCACGAGATGTCCAAGAGAAAGAGGGTGCTGGTCATGCTCGCCAGGGGCGGGCACAGCCAGGCCGACGTTGCCGCGATCGTCGGCTGCAGCAAGAGGGACGTCAGCGAGTGCGCGAGGTTCCTCAGAGAGAGCGGCATGGGAGTCGACGAGCTCGAGGCGATGTCCGAGGCCGACGCCGCCGCGATCTTCGCAGCGCCTCCAAGGGGGCGAGACGAGTCTCACCTGCAGGTTGACGCGCCGGCGCTGGTCGAGAGGAAGTCGAGGAGCCCCAGGCTCCCGCTCAAGCTCATGTGGGCCGAGCACTGCGAGGCGGCCTCCGCTGCGGGGAAGGTGCCGTACTCGTACTCCCAGTTCTGCGAGATATTCTCCGAGGAGGCCAAGAGGTCGGGCGCGTCCGCGCACTTCGTGCACGAGCCCGGCCAGAAGGCCTACGTGGACTGGGCCGGCGACGTCGCCTGGCTCACCGACCGCGTGACGGGCAGGAGGACCAAGGTGTACGTGCTGGTCATCTGCCTGCCGAGGTCCGGCTGGATGTGGGCCGGCGGGTACGCCGACATGTCCATGAGGAGCTGGCTGGACGGGCACATGCGGGCCTTCGAGGCCATCGGAGGTGTCCCGCACGTGCTCGTGCCAGACAACTGTGCGACGGCCACCGACCGGGCGGGCGCTGGCGTCACCAAGATCAATGATACCTACAGGCGCTTCGCGGAGCACTACGGGTGCGGGATCCTCCCCGCGCGCGTCAGGAGGCCGAGGGACAAGAGCCTTGCCGAGGGGACCGTCAACATCGTCGAGCAGTGGGCGATAGCGCCCTCGCACGAGCTGTGCTTCCGCGACCTCGGAGAGTTCGACGACTACCTGGCAGACAGGGTCGACTGGCTGAACGCCCGCGAGATGCCCGACCACGGCGCCTCGCGCGACGAGCGCCTCCTCGAGGAGCTGCCGCACCTGCTTCCGCTGCCGCCCTCGCGCTACGAGATGTGCGACTGGTACCGCCCCAAGGTCGCGCCCGACTACCACGTCCGCGTCGGCTACATGCACTACTCCGTCCCCTACGGGCTGGTCGGGCGCACGGTGGACGTCGGCGTGACCGACAGCGTCGTGCGCGTGATGGACGGCGGCGAGGTCGTCGCCGAGCACCCGAGGCTGCGCGGCAGGAGGGGCCAGTACTCAACCGACGAGTCCCACATGCCTCCCGAGCACCGCGACGCGAGGAGCCCGTGGTCGCGCGAGCGCTTCGAGTCCTGGGCCGACAGGGTCGGGCCCGCCACGGGCGAGTGCATCAGGAGGGTGCTCGCCTCGAGGCCCGTCGTCGAGCAGGCCTTCGTGCCCTGCCGCAACATCCTGGGGCTCTCCAAGTCGCGCTCGCCCGAGCTGCTCGAGAGGGCGTGCGCGCGCTTCGCCGCCGGCCCGGCCGTCCCCAGCTACACCGCGCTGAAGGACACGATCGCCGCGATCAGGGCGGAGGACGCCGAGGCAAGGCTGGCGGGCGCGGCTCCGGGCGACGTCGGCCGGGGAGTCGTCGACCGAGCCAAGTCCGCCGGCCGCACGAGGGGCGCCGACGCCTGGAAGCGGGGTGAGTGACGTGCTCACCGAGGAGGACTTTCAGAAGTTCACCGCCTTCCGCGTGAGGGCCATGGGCCAGCGCCTGCGCGAGATGTGCGAGGACGAGGCGTACGACTCGTGGACCTTCGAGGAGAAGGTGAAGGAGATGATCGACGCCGAGGACGCGGCGAGGCAGGCCAGGAAGGTGGCCAAGCTCGTGAGGGAGGCCCGCTTCAAGGAGCCCGCCGCCTGCGTGGAGGACATCATATACATGCCCGAGCGCAAGCTGAGCAAGGACCGCGTCGCCAGGCTCGCGGAGTGCTCGTGGGTCGAGAACGACGAGGTGCTCGTCGCGATCTCCAAGACCGGCTGCGGCAAGTCGTTCGTGGCGCAGGCGCTCGGCAACGCCGCCTGCAGGAGGCTGCTGCCCACGCGCTACGTCCGGCTCGCCGACCTCTGCGCCGAGCTCAACCGCGCGCGCATGGCCAAGGACGGCACCTACTTCCAGCTGATGGACCGGTTCAAGTCGGTCAAGCTGCTCATTGTCGACGACTTCCTCACGACGCCGATAGAGACCGTGAACTCCGTCGACCTCTTCGAGATCCTGGAGGCCAGGGAGGGCAGGCGCGCGACCATGATCGCGTCCCAGCTTGAGCCGAACGAGTGGTACCTGAGGATAGAGGGCGAGCTGATCGCCGACTCCATCCTCGGAAGGGTCGCCTCCGCATGCAGGTACCTCGACATCGACGGGCCGAACATGAGGAAGTGGATCGCCGACAACCGTCCGAAGAGGGAGTGATTGGCGGTACCACCTAGGTCGGAATCGCGGTACCGCTCTCATCGGATTGGCGGTACCGCGGCACCCTACTGCTCAGTTGGTGTGCTGGGTACGCAGTGCACTGCAAACAAATAATAATCAAAAGAGGGAGAGGCCCTTTGTTCTTTGTCTTGTTCTAAGGATGTCTTTCTTTCCTATATAAGTTGTCCGACCCAACTTTTCTCACTCTGGTAAGAGTCGGCCTGTGAATTTTCTCACGGTGGATTTTTTCGTGGGCGCAACTTTTCTCACTCTTGATAGAGACCTCCCCCAAAGATTCCCGATGGGAGAGGCCTGTCTGTCTACTCGAAGTAGCGGCGGTCCTTGAGGCA
>JAGAWD010000426.1 GCA_017941585.1 Olsenella sp.
GCGGTCATGAAGACGCAGAGCGCGACACGCCAACGGGAAATCTTGCCACATGCGTTTTTGGAAGGGATCATCGCGTTTCCTCCTGGGTGCGGCTACGTAGACGTGCCTGCCGATACGACAGGACGCCAGTGCATAAAAAATATGTCTGGTTCCAATGCAGAAAATTATATGGTTTTCTCGTCCACGACAACCGCAGGAAAAACGCCAGAAACGTCAGGCGGCACCAGACGCTAGGCCCCAAAGGCACTAGGCCCCAAAGACTCCGCAGGCCATGAGTGCACCCATCAGCACGAGAAGCGCCCCGCTCACCTTGTTGACGGCATCGTAGTGGCGCTTGACCCACGCGAACGCCCCCTCCAACTGGTTGACGAGCACCGCCGAGAGCACGAACGGGAGGCCGAGCCCCGCCGAATAGCTCAAAAGGAGAAGCACGCCCGTCGCCGCGTCGGCCGATGACGCCGCCATGCTGAGCGCCGAGGCGAGAAACGTTCCCACGCACGGCGACCATCCCACGGCGAACACGATGCCGAAGAGCAGCGAGCCGAGGGGGCCTCGAGATGCGCCCGCAGAGCCCGCGCGCAGCGTGCGGTTAAGGACTCTGATGTTGAGCACGCCCAGGTAGTTGAGCCCCAAGACCACGAGCACCATGCCACACGCCACGTTGAGCGCGAGGCGGTGGCGCACGAGAAGCGAGCCCACCGCCCCGGCGCCTGCCCCCATGAGCGTGAACACGAGGGCGAACCCCGCCACGAAGCAGAGCGAGCACACGACGGTCCCGCGAAGGCCCGAACCCGTGCCGCCACCCGAGCCCGCGTCGCTGCCCGAGCCCGCATCGCCGCCCGACGCGCCGTCACCAGCGGACGCCAAGCCCTCGCCCGCACCCAACCCCTGCGCGCCGCCCGCAAAGTACGCGAGGTACACCGGCAAGAGGGGCAGCAGGCAAGGCGAGACGAACGTGATCACGCCCTCCAGAAACGTCAGCAGGAAGTCCATGCACATCACACCAGGGAGTCGAGCGCGCTGCGCAGGCGGCCGGCGTCGATCCTTCCGGGCGTCACGCCCACGATCTCGCCGTTTGCGGCCACGACCACCGTCGTCGGAAGCGAGCGCGCGCCAAAGGCGGAGGTGGCCTCGAGGTCGTTGTCAAAGTATGCGGGCAGTTCGGAAAAGCCATTCTCCGACAGCCACGAGGTGGCCTTCTGCGGCGTCTCTCCCCTGCCGCCCGGGCAGTCGACGAAGGCGAAGGAGACCCTGTCGCCGTAGTCGCGATAGATCTCGAGGTAGTCCGGCATCTCCTGCACGCAGTACGGGCACCACGTGGCCCAGAAGTTGATGACCAGGGGCCGCCCCGCCGCAATGGCCGTGAGCGTGGTCTTCTCGCCGGAGGCAGCGTACACGGTCGCGTCGTAGTCCTTGAGGAGAGAGGCGCGCCCCTGCGTCGCGGGCGCACCACCGGCAGCGCCTCCCGCGTTGCCGCCACTCGCGGTGCCGCCACTCGTGCCCTGCGCGGCAGGTGCCGAGCCGAAGCCTCCGGAGCCACCAGAACCCGCACCCGAGGACGAGAGCACGCCATAGCCCACGGCACCCAGCGCCACTACGGCCACCAAAGCTATCGCCGCGACGAGCGCCCCTCGCTTGCCGCCGCCAGAAGCCTTGCCACCGTCAGAAGCCGTGCCACCACCAGAAGCCTTGCCACCACCAGAAGCCTTGTCGCCGTCAAAAGCCGTGCCACCATCGGCAGCCGTGCCGTTCGTCTCTTGCATAGGAACCTCCGGCGAATCGCATCTCCTTGGCACAAGCCTACCCCGTTTTCCGCGCCGGGATACGAAAGTGATCCAAAGAAATGCGGACGAATCGGCCTTTGCGAACCAGTGCTTGGCGTGCAAAGGCCGACGCGCAGAGTCTGACATGGCGGGCCTTGCCGACGCTCGCCCAGTCGTCGACTACGTCTCTTCCTCGTCCAGCCTCGCAAGGCACCTGCTTACCTCGTGATTGCTACGCCCGCCCCACGCCATCCCCGAGCCTGACCACGCGGTCGTAGAGCACGGTATGGCGGTTGTCCACGTCGCGGTCGCGGTGGAAGTGGCCAAAGTACCAGTGCCGGAAGGAGAGCCTCTCCTCCAGCTCGTCGAAAAAGTCGGTCAGCCGGTCGGCGTCGGGGTTCTCCCAGCCCCGGTCCGGCCGGAGGGTGGCGGGAAGCAGACGCGTGGCGCACGTGTGCGTCACGACGTAGTCCACCTCCCAGTTCGCCTCGTCGAGCCTCGCCCGAGCGTCCGCGAGGCACTCCTTGGAGGGCATCTCGTCCGGCCACCAGTCCTTGTAAGGATTGCGCCAGAAGCGGTCGACCGACCTCGCGCCGCCCAGGGCGAGCACCCTGTCGCCGCAGAGGTCGAACACCTCCCCGCGACAGAGCCTGCGGATGGGCGAGCCGTCGCGAAGGGTCTGCGTTAGGCCGCCGTGCCACTTTTCGTAGGGCCTCTTCGCCCAGTGGTCGTAGCGCTCGTGGTTGCCGTCGACGAAGAGCACCCCATAGGGGCGCGACTCCAGCCAGCGGACGTCCGCCCGCTCGTGGCCCGAGCGGCTCCACGGGTAGCCAAAGTCCCCAGCCACGACGAGAAAGTCCTGCTCGCCGAGGCCGGAGCCCACGGCCCCGTCCCACTCACGCAGACTCGCGATGTCGGCGCCGCCGTGGAGGTCGCCCGTCACGTACACGGTCATGTTCTCCTCCAATCCGCCGGCCTGGCCAGCGTCGCCCTTGCTATCCGCGCGACGTTCCCGCCGCCCTCGTCCTCGGCCTTGCCGGGGTGCCCACCGGCCGCACCCTAGTGGTGCAGGCGTGCGGGCTCCACGCCCTCGAAGAAGCTCTCGACCTCCTCGATCGAGACGGGCGCGTAGCCGTTGGCGTCGACGCCGACGTCGTAGCGAAGCAGCCCCGCCTCACGATTGCGCTCGTTGGCGTCAGCCTTGGAGTGAACATGGCCGTGCAGCATGTAGGAGCCGCGCGTCTGTCCGTTCCAGTCGAGGATGGGATAGTGGCACATCACCATGCGCCGGCGGCCGGGGCTGCGCAGCTGGTCGAAGTATCCCAGGTCGTGCTCGAAGACACCCTCGCGCTCGCCCTCGGTCATGTGGACGTCGTGGTTGCCGTGGATGAGGTGCACGTGGCGGCACACGATGCTGCGGCGCCACTTGCGCACCTGCTTCGCCGTGGCGCGGTTCGCGAAGTCCCCGAGCACCCAGAGCTCGTCGGTTGCCGAGACGCGATCGTTGATGGCCGCAATGAGCGCGCTGTCCATACGCTTGACGTCCGAGAAGGGCCTGTCGCAGAGCTTGATGATGTTCGCGTGCCCAAGGTGTAGGTCTGCAGTCAGGTAGATCATGTTCCCTCCTTGCGGTCGATTTCCCTTGCGCGGAAGTTGTCTCAGTTGTCCTGCCTCCGTTATATGGAGCCAAAAGAATCATCGATTATATATACCATCTGTTGGAGTATATCCGCAGGAAGACGCGCCATTGGCTACGTCCCCGCCCCTCTCTTTA
>JAGAWD010000427.1 GCA_017941585.1 Olsenella sp.
GGCCTGATGCCGGGGAAGAGGACGAGCGCCGCCGCCACCCATATTGCGGCACCAATGGTGACCTCGACGGGATAGAGCCAGGCGTTCGGCCACGGCGCGAGCAGCGCGAGCAGGACCACCGCGCCCGCCGGCGGCAGCCAGGTGCGTAGACGGTCCCACGTGAGGATGAGGAGCGCGTACGCGAAGAGGGCGCAGATTGCGAGCGGCGCCCCCAGCACGACGTGGGCACTTCTCGCGAGCGTGCCGATGACCGAGGCGATGGATAGGGCGGCCCAGGCGCGCACGGGACGCAGACGCAGCGTCATGTCGGGTCGCGTGAGCTCCGTGAACGCGACGAGCAGCGGCGGAACGGCGAAAAAGACGTTGCCCGTCGCATAGGCCGGGCAGGCGAGAAGCGAGAACACGACAAGGCGTCGTCCCCACCCCAGGAGCGTCTCACGCGGCGGCGTGCGGAACACATGGTAGTCAATGGGCTCGCGCAACCCGACACGTTCGAGGATGACCTGTCCCACCAGCACGATCGACACCAGCACGAACACGGCGAGCGGATAGGTCCACTCCCTCGTGTTGAGCAGCATGGGCAGGATGGTGGCGGAGAGCATGGGGGTCATGTCCGCGCCGACGGCGTTCATGAGTGCCGCGCAGAAGGCGAACCCGAGCGGCGCGCGCAGGTAGACCGGCCAGGGTAGGAGGAGGTTCGTGGCGAGCCCGAAGAGGGCGCCCGCGCACATGAGCAGGAGCATGCGCGGCCGGTCGACGTTCCATGCCTGTGTGGGCTGGATCCATGCGCCGCAGAGGATCGCCGTCATCTCGGGGAAGAGGACCTCGGGACATCCGAGGATGTCGGACGTCGCGACCATGGCGACGACGAAAATGCCGGAAAGCAGTATGGGGAACCAGCGGCGGCGAAACGACACGAGAACTCCCAGATGTTGGTGGTTTGGTTAGTTGCGGCAGCCGTATGGCTGCAGGGGAAAGCGGTTGCGGCAACTAATCTTATCGCAAGGCGACCGCGCGCTCCTGCATGTCAACGTGGCCAGCGTGCGGGACACTGGGTCACTGGGCCAATCTGCTTGCCCGGGACCGTTGGACCTGCCGCATGCGGCGTGCGCCACCGGCCTTCGGCATAGATGCGCGTTGACATCTCCTTGCACGACCCTTGTCTGACGCGGCCGGCGAAATGTGCATGAAACGGCCCTTCGTGCGACGCATTTGCACCCCGCCTGCATGAAACTCGCCTTCGTGCGACGTACTTTTTGGATCCTGGAGTCGATGCTCAGAAAAGCCTGCATCAAAGCTGACATTTCCCCAGTTGTCACCCAAGCGTTATGCAGAACAAAAATGAAAGTGCTTTCACGTGCCGATTTTTGCGTCGCACGAAGGCGAGTCTCATGCAAACGTACTCCCATTACGTCGCACGAAGGGAGTTTCATGCACTTCGGCGGTTGCGGGGCGCGGAGCGCTGCGCGATATCGCTCTCGAATCTCTGGGGAAGCTGTGCGCCACCGACGAGCGCTGCGGTAGAATCAGGCGGCAGTGACTTCCAGAGGTGAGGCGAGAGCAAGATGAGCAAAGCCAACAAGCGCCACAAGCGCAACGAGAAGCCTGCGCGCAAGCAAGGGCCTGCCAGCACGCGGGGCGACGATCCCATCGAAGTATGGTCGAACGACGTCGGCTCCAAGCTTGACGAGAACCCCCTTGCACGACGCTTCCTCGCGTTTGCCATAGACCTCGCCGTCTGCGCGATTCTCTCGATGGGGCCCATCGCCGTGTGGTCTACCGTCGTCCTCAGGGAAAAGTCGCTCGCAAGCTTCCGACAGATACTCGACGCCGGATACGGGATCGGCGTCCCCGTCGCCCTCACTCTGGTTGGCCTCGCACTTTCCATTGCATACGGCGTCGTTGTTCCCTGGAAGGTCTGGCCCGGACAGACGCTGGGCAAGCGCGTGGCCGGACTCGAGATCGTCATGCTCGACGGCTCGCCGGCGAGCCTGCCCGTGCTCCTGGCAAGGCAGGCGCTGGGGCTGCACCTGATTGAGGTCGTCCCGTCGATCGCGATGACGAACGTGATCAACCTCATCAACGCGACGGGCGCCACCACGGTCGCGTACGCGTGGCAGACGCTCGGCGTCGCCTTCACCGTCGCCTCGGTGGTTTCGGTGTTCCGCACGGCGGACCATCGTGCCGTTCACGACAGGCTTGCGGGGACATGGGTCTATTCCGGCGTCCGCTAGCCGTCCGTTGTACTACTATCGTGTGCGTCAAAAATACCAAGGTGCACCATGCCCGCCAACGCGCTGCGGACTTCCGCGGCGCCTTTCATGTGCGCATGTTGCCCAGCGAGTAAGGAGAGAAGAGTATGGCCGAGAAGAGCGCAGTCGAGACCGTAGCCGAGAAGAGCGCGGCCGATGCCGCCGGGGCGGCGACGGGACAGTCCGACGTCGTGGAGCGCTTCATGCGCTACGTGCAGATAGAGTCGCAGTCCGACCCCAACAACGAGGAGGTCACTCCGTCCACCCCGTCGCAGCACGAGATGGCGAAGTACCTCGAGAGGGAGCTCGTCGAGCTCGGCTGCGAGGACGTCTCGCGAGACGAGCACGCCTATGTCACAGCGACCGTGCCTGCCTCGGCGGGTGCGGAGGGCCTTCCCGCACTCGGCCTCTGCGCGCACATCGACACCTCGTTCGACGCGCCGGCGGCGGGCGTGAGGCCGCACATCGTGCACTACGAGGGTGGCAACCTCGTGGCGGGCGTAGTCGACGGCGTCGAGGTCTCCACCTCGCCCAAGCAGGTGCCCGACCTCGACAAGTTCGTGGGCCATGACATCATCTGCTCCGACGGCTCGACTTTGCTCTCCGCGGACGACAAGGCCGGCATCGCCGAGATCTGCTCGCTCATAGCGCGCCTCAAGGCCGATCCCGAGCTCCCGCACCCAACGCTCAAGATAGCCTTCGTCCCCGACGAGGAGATCGGCCACGGCGCGAGCCTGCTCGACCTCGAGAGGTTCGGTGCCGCGTGGTGCTACACCGTCGACGGCGAGACCCTCGGCGAGTTCAACTACGAGTGCTTCTCGGCAAGCGAGGCTACGGTTCGCGTGCGCGGCGTGATGGTGCACCCGGGCAGCGCCAAGGGCGTCATGGTGAACGCGATCACCGTGGCGAGCGAGTTCCAGCAGATGGTGCCCGCCTTCGAGCGGCCGGAGCACACCGAGGGGCGCGAGGGCTTCTACCACCCCATCTCGATCAACGGCAGCGCTGCCGGAGTGGAGCTGAAGTATATCCTGCGCGACTTTGACGCGGACCTCTTCGCCAGGCGAGCGGAGACCCTCGAGAAGATTGCGGCGTTCCTCAACGACCGCTATGGGGAGGGCACCGTTTCGGTCGAGGTGAAGCAGGAGTATCGCAACATGGCGGAGCAGTTCGCCGACTGCCCGTTCCTCATCGAGAACGCGCTCGAGGCCAACCGCGAGGTGGGAATCGATCCACAGGTTGTCGCCGTGCGCGGCGGCACCGACGGCGCCGAGCTCACGTTCCGTGGGCTGCCGTGCCCCAACATCGCCACGGGCGGGTACAATGCCCACTCCGTGCGAGAGTTTGTGCCGGTGTCGAGCCTTGAGGTGACGGTCGACCTGCTGGTCGCCCTCGTCGCCAAGTTCGCGGTGGCGCAGGGGGAGTAGGAGCCGGTCCCGGCGCAAAACCCGGTCGAGTGCGGGATTCGGCGAGGGGCTCCGGCGCAAAACCCGGTCGAGTGCGGGATTCCCGGCGCAAAATCCTGTCGAGTGCACTGGGCGGGGTCCCCTCCGGCGCAAAACCCGGTCGAGTGCGGAACTGGGCGATGGCCTCCGGCGCAAAACCCGGTCGAGTGCGGGATTCCCGGCGCAAAACCCGGTCGAGTGCGGGATTCGGCGACGCACTCGAAGCCGTTTTGCGCCGGAGACGGCGCACTCGACGAC
>JAGAWD010000428.1 GCA_017941585.1 Olsenella sp.
ATGCCGGAGCTCATCTCGCGCCTCTCCGATGCCGGCAAGCGACTTGCCGTCGCGAGCTCGAAGCGGATGCGGTTCCTTCTGCAGGGCCTCACGGACGAGGGAATCCTCGACCAGTTCGAGGAGGTGCAGGGGAAGGAGAACGACGAGACGTTCTCCAAGTCCGGTGCCATCGCGGACGTCCTCCGTCGCATGGGGGTTGGACCCGACGACGCCGTCATGGTGGGAGACCGCTTCTACGACGTGGAGTCCGCCGCTGAGGTCGGCGTGCCCTGCGTGGGCGTGCTGTTCGGCAAGACCGCGACGCGGGAGGAACTCGATGAGGCGGGTGCCTGCGCGATTGCGCGGACGCCGGCGGAACTCGAGGCCATCCTCCTGGGGCGCTAGGGCGCCCGATCGGCCCGGTCGCGCACGCCTGGCCCTCCGCCCGCCCGTTCGGCCCCTGCACCCTGCTGGTTTACGACGCCCGCGTTTATCGGCATTGGCCGAGGGGTAGAAAGCGTTCAAGAAGACGGGCGCGCGTCCGCGTAATGTGAGATGATTTGCACGTACCGCGCACATCGTTCCCATTGAAAGGGGTATGCATCATGGCAGGACTTGACTTCGACTCTCTCAGTGACACCGCGCGCAAGATCTTCCTTGCCGGCGTTGGCGCCGTGGCCACGGGTGCCGAGATGTCGCAGGAGCTGGTTGAGGACCTCATCAAGAAGGGCGAGCTCTCGGTTGAGCAGGGCAAGGCCGTGAACGAGGAGCTCAAGCACAAGTACGAGGAGGCCACTGCCGACGCCTCGGACGCCGTCCTGCGCGCCAGGCTCAAGCGCATGACTCCCGAGGAGCGTGCCGCCTGGATCGCAAACGCGCAGAAGATCTCGTCTGACCTCGAGGCGGAGCCCGTCGAGGTGGAGGTCGACGAGGCGGAGCCGAGCGAAGAGTAAGTTTGGCCCTTGACGAATCGTTCCGAGATACATAACGGCGCCGAGGCGCCGGTTGGGCGGCGTCCGGACGACGAGTCGGATGCCAATCGTCGTGGCGTCGGCTCGCGTGCCGACGATGGCTCACGTGCCGACGATGGCCGGCGATCGGACGGAGCGTTCGCTGCCGCCGCCGCGGGCATGGCCGGCGAGATGGGCGACTGGTACGAGGACTTCCTCAACGTGCATACGTCGTCCTGGGACGACACCATTGGCCTCTTTGGGGGTAGGTCTTCGGAGAGCGTGCGCTATCAGATCTCGCGCGGCAAGAAGGTCGCCCGGCTTCGCGAGATGCTCTCGATCGCCAGCCACTATGACGTCTTTCATGGGCTGACGCCCGTCACGTTCCGGAAGCTTCTCGAGGAGCTTGGCCCAACCTTCGTCAAGGCGGGCCAGATCCTCTCGATGCGCTCCGAGATCCTTCCCGAGAGCTTCTGCGCCGAGCTTACCAAGCTCCGAACTGACGTCGAGCCCATGGACCGCGAACTCGTTCTCGACACGCTGCGAAACGAGTACGATACCCCGATCGAGGACATCTTCGACGCAATAGACGACGTCCCCCTCGGCTCTGCCTCTGTGGCGCAGGTCCACAAGGCGCGCCTTGTCACCGGCGAGCTCGTGGCGATAAAGGTCCAACGCCCGCACGTGCAGGAAATAATGGCGCAGGACATCTCCATCATGCGTTCGATCGCGCGCCGCGCCTCGCGCTTCGTGGGAGACGACCAGTTCCTCGACCTGCAGTCGGTCGTCAACGAGCTGTGGCAGTCGTTTAGGGAGGAGACGGACTTCCTCGTCGAGGCGCGCAGCCTCGAGGAGTTTCGCCGCAACAACGCAGACTGCAAGTTCGTCGACTGCCCCAAGCCCTATCCCAGGCTCTGCACGGAGCACGTCGTCGTGATGGACTACGTGGAGGGCATCTCCATCGACGACACCGATCGGCTCGTCGCGGCGGGGTACGACCTCAACGAGATTGGCGTGAAGCTCGTCGACAACTACACCAAGCAGATGATCGATGACGGCTTCTTCCACGCGGACCCCCATCCGGGCAACCTGGTCATCCGCGGCGGCAAGATTGTCTACCTGGACCTCGGCATCATGGGCAGGCTCTCCTCGCACGACCGCTCCGCCATGTCAGACATGGTCGCGGCCGTCGCCATGCGCGACGCCGCGGCCCTGAAGAGCGGCCTCTTGCGCTTCTCAGTCTCCGATCTTGCGGACGTCGACCACGCCGGCCTGCTCGCAGACCTCGACTTGATCATCTCCGACTATGGCGAGGCGGACCTTGCCGACCTCGACCTTGCCGCGTTCCTCAGCTCGCTCATCTCGATGGCGCGCAAGAACGGAATCGAGCTTCCCGGCACGGTGACGATGCTCGCCCGCTCGCTCGTGACCCTCGAGGGCGTTGTGGACGAGTTCCTTCCCGGGGTCTCGATCGTCGAGATCGTACGCAACCACATCAAGTCCCACGCCAAGGCGGGTGACGTCGCGGTGCAGGAGACCAAGCGTCTCGTGAGGGAGTCGGCTGCGGCGGGCCACAGCTTGCTACAGGCCGCCTCCCAGGCCAACACGGCGATGAGCATGCTCACGCGAGGGCAGCTGAGGATGAAGCTCGACCTGGATGGCTACGAGGACCCTGTCGGCGACCTCGCCCACGCGGCGGACCGTCTCACCATGGGCATCATCATCGCGGGCCTCTTCATCGGATCGTCGGTCGTCTACTTCGCACGCATTCAGCCAGTCATCTTCGGCATCCCCGTCATCGGCTTCGTAGGCTACCTCACCGCGCTCGTCCTCGGGCTCTGGGTCTTCCGCCAGGTCATGCGCGAGCAGAGGGGCCGTCGACGCAGGTAGAGGCGTGTCGTCCGCATCCCGTGGCCGGAGTTCCGAGGCGTGCCGCTGCCGCAAGAGGGTCGCCACGCCCCGGCCGTGGCATCGGGACGCGGCGACCCTCTTCGGGTTCGCGCTTTTCTCAAGGTATGGGGCCGTTACCTCGCCGTCGCGGCGTCCGTGCCGTTCACGGCGAGGTCGATCACCTTGTACGCACCGTCATAGATGCCCTGGGCACCTGCCGCCTCGATCCGGTCGCACATGAAGGCGAGAAGGGACCGGTCCGCCTGGAAGGAATCGATCATGCCCAGCACCTCGGGAGTCTCGTCCATCTCGTAGGTGCCGTCGCCCACCTCGGCCGCGCGGATGGCGCCCCAGGCCTCGTGGCCTCCCACGCGATGGATCATGAGCTTGGGAACGGGGTAGAACGAGAACTCGCTCGGCTTGGTGACGAGCACGTCGGAGCAGCGCATGAGCAGGTTCGAGCTGTAGACCGCGGAGAAGATGTCTTTGTCGCAGAAGGCGTGGATGCCCGCGATGTCGCCCGCCAGCGCATCGCTTGCGATTCTCGACACCTCGGCGAAGTCGTTGAAGTGCGTCTCGGCCATGGCCGCGAGTCCGTCGACCCTCTTCACGAGGCCATCCCACACCTTCCTGTGGTCGCCGACGTTGACGAAGAGGGTGGCCTCGCCGCGCCTGATGTAGGGCATGAGGTGTGCGATTATCGCCTCGAAGAGTTCCTGCTGGGCGCCGGCTCCACCAACCGACAGCAGGTAGCGGACGGCTCCTCCCCCCAACACGCGGCTGCGCCGGGCCTCGCAGTCGACCGCGATGTTCGAGACCAGCTCGTGGTCCACGTAGTGGCCGGTATAGAAGAGCGCGTCCTCGGGCATGGGGGAGAGCTGGCGCTTGGGGTCCATACCGCGAAGCTGGTGGTAGCCGAGGTAGGCGCTCGGAGTCTGCACGGTGTGGATCGAGCCCTCGGCGAGGTGGAGCGCCATTGGCCAGTTGTCGGGGATTGCGTTCACGACATGGGTCATCCCCGCGTGCACCGCGGCCTGCGCAGGCCAGACATGGGTGCCCACATAGGGCGTGTCCTTGTCGATGTCTTGGAAAATGGGTACGCAGAGTTCGGAGTTCTTCTGGTCTGCGGAATTGTAGGAGAGCTTGCGGAAGCCCTCGGAGTTGAGGGGCTCCCAATAGAGCTTGTTGAAGGCGCCAATCTTCTGCGAGAGGCGCGAGCCCATGGAGTAGAGCTCGTTCTGGCGCGCGATCATCTCGGAACCAGTGGTCCCGCGGAAGCTCGCGAGGTCGAGCCAGTAGGGGGTGTAGCCCATGGCGTGCGCCGCCGACGCCATGGCCATGCTGATGCGGTAGTGCCCGAACCCCATGCGGATGTTGCCCACGATGACCGGCTTCCCGTCGGCATCCTCCACGGTGCGCCCGGTCTTGGGCGGAAGCGGCGCGGCCTTTGCGTCTGCGTGTATGTCGAGCGGCGTGTCGTTGTGGGTGAGCACGAGGTTCCTGACCCCGAGGGCGTCGCTGATGACGGGGACCTTGGCGCTGGCGAGGTGATACGTCTCGTTGGTGTCGTCCCCAAACTTCTTAAGGAACTTCTCCTTCGACTCGCAGGCCTTTTTATACGTCGACTCGTCCTGCATGTTGCCGAACGCGCACCGTGCCCTGTCGATTTCCCCTGTCATAGATTCCTCCTTGACTGCATGAAACATAAAGTGATAGTCTAGCTATCAAGCTGATAGACAGACTATCAAAAAAGGACTTCGGGAGTCAAGATGCTGATGGAAGGTCCCCAAAAGAGCCTCGTGAGCCTCGAGGAAGTCGGTGCGCCCGTTCCTCGTGGAGAGGAGCGCCAGAGGCGCGCGATCGAGTGCGCCGCCGCGCTCTTCTTGCGCGATGGGATCGCGAACGTGAAGATGACCGACATCGCCGATGCTGCGGGCGTGGGGGTGGCCACCCTCTACCGTCGCTTCTCGACCAAGACCCGCATAGCGATAGCCGCGGCCACCCTCATGTGGGAGCGCTTCAACGAGAGGATTTCCGGGCTCGTCGAGTCCAGCTCCTTCCTCGCGATGAGCGGAGCCGAGCGCCTGGAGACCCTCCTTCGCGAATACAGTGCGAACTACGTCGCCAACCGGGAGTTCGTGTCGTTCCTCGACGAGTTCGACCACCTGGTGCTGGCGGAGGGCGCCACGGCGGAGGAGATGGCTGGATACGGCCGTGAGGTCGACTCCTTCTACCTCATCTTCGAGGATGCCTACCAGCTCGGCACCCAAGACGGCTCGGTCGCCCCCATCGCGGACTTCCGCCTGTTCTACTCGGCGGTCGCCCACGCCCTCATCGGGGTGGCGGAGAAGCTCGCTAGGGGAGAGGTAATCCCCTCCGACGACTTCTCTCGCGGAAACGACGAGCTGGAGTGCATCGTCGACATGGCGGTTCGCTCAATCAAGGCCTCCTAGCGGGGGCGGAACATACGGATTTGCGGCCAGGTGTCGCCGGATTTTGCGCTTCGTGCGAGAAAGGGAGAGACAATGACGGGCGAGAAGAAGCTAGCCGACGGGCGCGTGCTCAGGCTCTTCGCGATTGGACAGCTGGGATGGGCGATTCTTTCCGGCATCATCAGCAACTGGCTGGTGTACTACTACATGCCGTCGGAATCGCAGCTGAGCGAGGGTATGACCATCTTTATCACGCAGGGCATCGTGTTCGCGGGCCTCACGGTCATCGGCCTCATCACGGCCTGCGGCCGCCTTCTCGACGGCTTCATCGACCCCTTCATCGCCTCGAGGTCCGACTCGCTCAACCACCCGCTGGGGCGTCGCATCCCGTTCATGCGCTATGCGGCCATCCCCTTCGGCGTCATGACGGTCGTCGTGTTCATCTCGCCCGTAGGAGGGGAGTCGTGGGTCAACAACGTGGCCCTCTTCGTGAGCCTGATGCTCTTCTACATCTCGCTCTCGCTCTACTGCACGCCGTTCAACGCGCTCATCCCCGAGCTCGGGCGCACGCAGGAGACGCGCATCAACCTCTCCACGTACATCTCGGTCACGTACTTTTTGGGCACGGCCATGGCCTACCTCGTCACGGTGATTGCCGGCTTCCTCGAGCCCTCGCTCGGCCCCGTGTGGAGCTTCCGTGCCACCATTGCGATCCTGGCCGTCGTCGCCATCGTCTGCATGCTGGTCCCCGCCTTTGGCATCGACGAGAACACCTACGCCGAGACCGAGCCGAGCACGACGCCCATGGGCCAGTCCGTCGTCAAGACCTTCAAGAACCGCGAGTTCCAGATCTTCGAGTTCTCCGACGTTCTCTACTGGGTCTCCATCACCATGTTCCAGACCGGGCTTCCGTACTACATCACCGAGCTCATGGGGTTCGACGACTCGTGGACCTTCACGTTCTTCGCGGCCATGACCGTGATCTCGCTCGTCTTCTACGCGCCGGTCAACATCCTCGCGAAGAGGCTCGGCAAGAAGAAACTCGTGGCCTTTGCGTTCTTCTTCTTCTGCCTGGCCTTCGCCGTGACCGCCGCCTGCGGCCAGTTCGGCGTGCCGGGCATCGTGTGGGGAGTCCTCGTCTCCGTCCTCGCCGCCATCCCGATGGCGATCCTGGGCATCCTGCCGCAGGCCGTCCTCGCCGACATCGCCGAGGCGGACGCCGTGGAGACGGGGGAAAACCGCGATGGCATGTTCTACGCCGCGCGCACCTTCTCGATGACGTTCGGCCAGACGCTCGCCATGATCCTCTTCACCTCCATCTCGACCGTCGGTGCCGGCGGCATGGGCTACCGCATGACGGCGCTCACCGCGACGGCGTTCTGCCTGCTCGCCGCCTTCGTGTTCTCCCGCTACCACGAGAAGAAGGTGCTCGCGACCATCGCCGAGGGCTCCAAGGGCAAAGTGGAGGCATAGCATGTGGGATACGCCTAGCATTCGCGTCAGCTGGAGAAGCGCCGACGGCGCCCCTCGCGAGGCCGTCGTGCGGGAGGGCGTTCCCGTGCTGGGCGCACAGGCCGACGACCTCGGCGTGGCCGTTGCCCTTGACGGTGACGTGTGCCGCGTGAGCGTGGAGCCCTCCGTCGGGCTGGAGCTGACGTGCGTCGAGGCGACGCTCGAGCCAGACCTCGCCCGCGCCGACGCCCTCTTCCTCAATGGCTACAACTCATGGACGGATTCGTGGGAGCGACCCGTCGACGCGCGCATGCGCGGGCTTCACGGCACCCCGAGGGCCGTTATAGACAGGTGGGTGCTCGACACCTCGGGCGACTACCGCTTCGCGCGCCAGGATCCGAGGCCCGGCCGCCAGCACGGCATTGGCTACGGCTACCTCCGCTTCGGCGAGAGGGTCCGCCTCTTTGGCGAGCTCGACCCCGATTCGGGCGTGACCGCCATCTACGAAGACCTCCCCAAGGGCACGATCGCGCTTTCCAAGGAGGTCCCGCAGAGAACCATTGAGGCAGGAGAGCGCGTCGAGGTCCTCTCCCTCGCTCTTCTCGAGGGCACGCTCGACGAGGCGGTCTCCCGCTACCTCTCGCTCATGGGCGTGGCCGCGCGCCCCGCTCGCTCCGTGGCGGGCTACTCCAGCTGGTACCGCCACTACGGCGACATAACGGAGGAGAAGCTCCTGGGTGACCTCGCGGGCGTGCGCGACTCCTTTGCCTCGCTCGAGCTGGGCGGCGTCGACCTCGTCTTCCAGGTGGACGACGGCTATGCGACGGTGGGCGACTGGACGGCCCCCGACGCGGGCGACTTCCCCCACGGCATGGCGCACCTCGCGGGCGCCATACGCGAGACGGGCATGGTCCCGGGTCTCTGGATCGCGCCCTTCGTGTGCGAGCGGGACTCCGCGCTCTTCTCGGAGCACCCGGACTGGCTCCTTCGCGATAAGGACGGCGTGCCCGTCATGAGCGGCAGCCACTGGAGCGGCGGATACGCTCTGGATACCCTCAATCCCGAGGTGAGGGACTACGTTCGCCGCGTGCTCTCCATGGCGACGCGCGAGTGGGGCTTCGAGCTCCTGAAGCTCGACTTCCTCTACGCGGCCGCCCTCGTCGTCCGTGGCGGCATGAACCGCGGGGAGCTCATGGCGGACGCCCTCGACCTCCTGCGCGAGAGCGTGCCCGAGGGCACCCGTTTCGACCTCTGCGGCGTTCCGCTCATGAGCGCGCTCGGCCGCTGCGAGTACTGCCGCATCGGCTGCGATGTCGGCCTCGACTGGGACGACAAGCTCTACATGCACATCATCAACCGCGAGCGCGTGAGCACCAAGAACAGCCTGCACAACACCTGTGGCCGCGCCCATCTGGACGGGCGCGCCTTCCGCAACGATCCCGACGTCTTCTTCCTGCGAGATGACGTGAGACTCACCGACGAGCAGCGCTCCCGTCTCCTGGAGGCGGACGCGACGCTGGGTGGTGTGTTCTTCACGTCGGACGACATGGGTCTTTGGAGCGACGACCAGCGCGCTGCCTTCGAGGCGGCGCTTGCCAAGTTCGTTGCACGAGCCGACAAGGAGTAGAGAGATGAGTGATTCGCGTTTCCTTCCCGAAGAGGTGGAGGCCCGTCTCAGGACGGCGCTCGAGGACGCCTACGGCGCGCCCAAGCGGGGCCTGCTCGCGGTGGTGGCACCCGGCAGGAGCGAGCTTGCCGGAAACCACACCGACCACGAGGGCGGTCACGTCCTGGCGGGTGCGGTTGACCGCTACGTCTACGGTCTCTTCTCGCCCAACGGCTCGAGCCGCGTGCGCGTGACGAGCCTGGGCTACGACCCGGTTGACATCGACTGCGCCGACCTCGCGCCGCGCGAGGAGGAGAGGGGCACCACGGTCGCCCTCGTTCGGGGCATGGCCGCCCTCTTCGAGGAGCGCGGCTTCTCCTGCGGGGATGGCCGTGGCTTCGACGCCGTGATGGAGTCCCAGGTGCCGGCGGGATCCGGCCTCTCGAGCTCGGCCGCCTTCGAGCTCGAGCTCGCCCAGGCGCTGAACCACCTCTGGGCCGACGGCTCGCTCTCGCCCGCGGACCTCGCGCTCATGGCGCAGCGCGACGAGTGCGAGTACTTTGGCAAGCCCTGTGGCCTCATGGACCAGGCCTCCGTCGCGCTCGGCGGTATCCAGCACATGAGCTTCGCCGATCCCGACCACCTCGACTCCGAGGCCATCGACTTCGACTTCGCCGATGCGGGCTACGCACTCTGCCTCGTCTCGGTGGGGGCGGACCACTCGGCCAACATCGACGACTACGCCGCCGTGCCGCGTGAGATGCAGGCCGTCGCGGCAGCGCTCGGGAAGCGGAGGCTGGGCGAGCTCGAGGAGGCCGATCTCCTCGCCAGGGCGGGTGAGATGCGCGAGCGCTTTGGTGACCGCGCCGTCCTGCGGTCGCTCCATTACTGGCGGGAGGACCGCCTGGTCGAGGAGCGCGTTGCGGCGCTTGCTGATGGCGAGATGACTTCCTTCCTGGCGCTCACGCGCGCATCGGGCGCGAGCTCAGGCATGTACCTTCAGAACGTCTCGTGCGGCGGGACCGAGCAGCCGGCCATGGTCGCCCTGGCCGTCGCCGAGGAGCTTCTTGCCCACGATGGCGCCGCTCGCATCCACGGTGGCGGGTTCGGCGGCACGATTCAGGCATTTGTGCCCCTTGCCGAAGTCGAGCGTTTCACCCAGGGCATGGAGTCCGTCTTCGGGGCGGGCGCCTGCGGCACGTATAGGATCGATCACGAGGGGGCTCGGGCACAGTGGCTGTAGAGAACGATATTTCCGAGGCCGGAGCCGGCGTTGCCGAAGCCGGCCTCGCCGCGGCAACCGGAAGGCTCGTGGCGTATGCCATCGAGCGGGGAATCGTCGAGGCGGAGGACGCGCGCTGGGCTTACAATCGCCTGCTCGAGTGTGCGGGGCAGACCGGGCCGTCCTCGCCCGACTCAAGCGACTGCGCAAGGGCCGTCCGCAGCGATGACTACGACTTCGAGAGAGACCTTGCCACCCTCGCCGAGGCCGCGATCCTGGCCGGTCAGGCCGAGGACACCGCGACGGGGCGCGACCGCATCTCGATGCGGCTCATGGGCTCGATCATGGCTCGTCCGTCGGAGGTCAACGCCCGCTTCGGGAGCCTGTATGACGCGGAGGGCGCTGAGGCGGCCACCGACTGGTTCTACTCGCTCTGCTGCGACGTGGACTACGTGCGTCGCTCGGCCATCGCCAAAAACCTCGAGTGGACGACGGAGACCGAGTGGGGCGCGCTCGAGATAACCATCAACAAGTCGAAGCCCGAGAAGGACCCGCGCGACATCGCCGCCGCTGGCAGGGCGCAGGCGGGGGAGAAGTACCCCGCGTGCCAGCTCTGCCGCGAGAACGAGGGCTACTCCGGCCGCGCGGCGGCGGACGCGGGCGGACACCCCGCCCGACAGAACCTGCGAATCGTTTCCATCGAGCTCGGTGGCGAAAAGTGGGGCCTGCAGTACTCGCCCTACGCCTACTACTCCGAGCACTGCATCGCCATGTCAAACGAGCACCGCCCCATGCACGTTGACGAGGGGAGCATGGCGTGCCTGCTCGACTTCGTCGACCTCTTCCCGCACTACTTCGTGGGGTCGAACGCTGACCTTCCCATCGTCGGCGGCTCGATCCTCTCGCACGACCACTTCCAGGGAGGTTGCCACGAGTTCGCGATGACCCGTGCCGACGTAGTCGAGGACTTCGAGATGCCTGGCTTTGCGGACGTCACTGCGGGCGTGCTCAAGTGGCCGCTCACGGTCCTGCGTCTCTCGTCGCCCGACCGGGCTCAGCTGCTTGCCGCGGCCACGTACGTGCTGGACGCGTGGCGCTCGTGGACGGACGAGTCGGTGGGCGTCGTGGCCTTCTCCGCCGACGGGACCCCGCACAACACGGTCACGCCCATCTGTCGCCGTCGCGGCGAGGCCTACGAGCTCGACCTCGCGCTTCGCTGCAACGTCACGACCGACGAGCATCCCCTCGGGGTCTTCCACCCGCATGCCGACAAGTGGCACGTCAAGAAGGAGAACATCGGCCTCATCGAGGTGATGGGCCTGGCGATACTGCCGCCGCGCCTCGAGGAGAAGATCGAGTCCGGCGAGCTGACGAGAGAAGAGATCGGGCGCGTTTTTGCGGGCGTACTCGAGGATGCCGGCGTGTTCAAGTGGGACGAGGCCGGTCGCGCCGCCCTGGGCAGGTTCATAGCCAGCCTCTAGCCGACGACGCGGAAGCCGAGAGTTCCGACGCCGTCGAAGCCGAGTGCGTGGGCGACCGCTGGCTGCAGGTCGATCTGGCGGTTGCCCACGAACGGTCCGCGGTCGTTCACGACGGCGCGAACGGTGTTTCCCCCGTAGGTGATCTCGATCACGGTGCCGAGTGGCATCGTGCGCATGGCGACGCCCATGGACGTGGGAGTGACCGTGTCTCCCGAGGCCGTCGTACCGTACATGAAGCCGTCGCCCTCGCCGTACATCGACGCGTCGACGTACTCGAAATCGCCCGACGGCA
>JAGAWD010000429.1 GCA_017941585.1 Olsenella sp.
CCCGTCGCGAGCAGTTGCTGTATGCTTTCCATCGGTGGCCGTTGCCCTTCTCTCGAATCGGATGTTCCGCAAACAAGCGATTCTAGGCGACGGCCGCTCTCATATCAAAGCGGCCCTGACACCAACAGTCGGCACGTGATCGGACCCGGATGCAAAGAGCGTGACGACTGAACGCTCCGGATACCAATAAGTCGACGAGCGCGGGCTCCGGATACGAAAACGGCGACAAAAAACGGCGACGACCGCGCACTTCGAGAGTGCACTCGGCTTGCACTTGCCCACAGACCTCGCGTCGTCCGCCCGATTCTCACCGATGCCACTCTACCGTTCATAATTAAATAAGACGTCATATATTGTATTGCTGAATCCTGCGGCGCATAATGACCACAGCGTTGGCTTGACGACGAGGCTGCCGGGGGCAGCCTGCCGGCGAGTCTGACCGGCGAGTCTGACCGGCGAAGCGAGACGAAGAGACGAAGAGACGAAGAGGCGCCAGCTACCTTGGCCGAGCACCAGTCGGCTCTCGCATGCAGGGAGGATCGTATGAACGCCAACGGAAAGCCAAAGCCTCCTTCGAAGCGGGGCGTCGGACTGTTTGGGCTCGTCGGTCTCGTCGTGAGCTCGTGCATAGGCTCGGGAGTGTTCGCGTCTGCCGGACAGCTGGCAAACGTGGCCGCGCCGGGGCCTGCCCTCGCATCGTTCGCTTTCGTCATCGTGGGGTTCTTGCTCGTTACGCTCTCCCTCTCCAACCTAGCCCTCAAGCGGCCGAGGGACGGGGGAGTGGTGCTCTATGCAAAGGCGGGATTCGGGCCGTTTCACGGCTTCATATCGGGCTGGGGCTACTGGCTCTCGTGCTGGCTCGGCAATGTCGGCTTCGCGGTCATGATCGCGCAGGTGCTCGGCAGCGTCTGGCCCGAGGCGTTTGCCACGGAGTCGGGTGGCATCAACGCACTTGCCGTCGTCATTGTGAGCATCGTAATATGGTTTCTCGTCTACCTCGTCATCAGGGGAGTAGAGAGCGCTGCCTTCCTCAACGCCGTCGTCATGGTCGTCAAGATCGCCTCGATCGTCCTGTTCGTGTGCTTCTGCATCGCGACCTTCGACATTGCCCTCTTTGCCGACGACTTCTGGGGCACCCTCTCGCGAAACGTCGTGATAGCTGCGGCGCACGGGGGCGAGGGCCTCGGCGACTTCGTCACGCAGTTCGCGGCCTGCTTCCTGATCCTCATGTGGCTCTACTGCGGCATAGAGGGTGCGTCGTCGATGATCTCGCGCGCGGAGAGGCGCGCAGACGTCGGCGAGGCGACGGTCCTCGGCGTGGTGCTGCTCTCCGTCATGTACGTGCTTGCGGCCATCCTTCCCTACGGCGTTATGGAGTACTCCGAGCTCGTGAGTGCGCCCTCTCCTGCGGCCATCACCATCTTCGAGTACATGGCGCCCGGTTGGGGTGGCGCCTTCGTGAGCGTCGCAATCGTGGTCTCGATCCTGGGATCGTGGCTCTCGTTCACCATGATTCCCGCAGAGACGTCCTCGGTCATGGCGGGTGCCGGGATCCTTCCCGCCAAGTGGGACGAGAAGAACGCCCACGGCGCGCCGCAGTTCGCCCTCGTGGTCGTGGGCCTCGCGACGACGGCCTTCTTCGTCCTCGCGGTGCTCTCGGCCGACGCATATACCTTTGCCATCTCGATGACGACGGTCTCGAGCGTGCTTACCTGGGGCTATGCCTCGGCATACCAGGTGAAGGTCGCCGCAGAGGAACACGAGGCAGGCCAGATGGCCATAGGAGTCTGTGCCCTCGCCTTTCTCGTAACCTGCATGATTTTGAACGGCTGGCAGTTTCTTCTGCTTGCTTTTCTCGCCTATATACCGGGCTTCTTCGTGTACGCACGGGCGCGAAGGGATGTCGGGGAGGAGATGAGCCGTGCTGAGAAGATCGGCGCCGCAGTGATCATGTTGTTCGGCCTCCTCTCCATTCCCCTTACCGCGATAGGCTACATTCCCGTGTTTTGAGGCGGCTCATCGGCTCGTCCTTGGGCGCGGCGGTTGGGCGCGGCAGTTGTATATCTTATGGTAAGGCGCCTCGCTTGTACGAGCCTGTGAGAACGGATACTTATAATCTAGTCCTGCACGTCAATGCGAGCGAGGGGAGCTCACCGATGCGGGACGCAATCCGAGACGGCTCTGGGAAGGAGGAGCCGTTTGGCGTTGGGTTGCGTCTCTGCCAGGCGTACATCTTCCTCATGATGGGCCTTGCGCTCGTATTTGCCTTTGTCTGCGACCGCGAGCAGTTCGACTACGACCTAAGTCTCGCCCGCGTGCTTGTGCTCATGGCGGGAGGGACGGTGGCCCTCTGGCTCATGTCCTGCCGAGCGAGGAGCTCGCGCGTGGTCGGCGTCCTTACGGTCGCCTTCTGCACGGCATGTGCCGCATGCGACCACTTTGCCAACGGTGCGTTTTCTGCGATGGCCACGCGCGTGGGAGGCGGCCCCGCGACGCTGTTTGTGGCGTTCGAGTATGCCGGTGCGGCATTCTTCATCGCATATCTCCTGCTTTCGCCACGTGCAAGGCGGGTGCTGAGCAGGCCGCCCGAGATGGAGCCTGGCGCAACCGAGGGACACAGCTGGGACGTGCCCATGAGCGAGCGCGTCCGCACGTGGGAGTTCTGGAGGGACCTTCTCATCTATTTCGTCGTGTTCTCCATCGTGGGGCACTGGGCGGAGATGCTCTTCTGCAACCTTATTCTCGCTGGCGTGTTCATGGGCGACTACGATCCGACGAATACGATGCTTTGGACCCAGTGGCTCTATCCGTTCTCCGCCGAGGGTGCGGCGGCGGTGGCCATCGTGGTGTTCCTACACCCCCTCGCGCGGCGCATAAAGGAGCTCTTCGGTGGACGCACCCTGCCTGCGGTTGCCCTGAGCTTCGTCGCGAACGCCGCGGTGTGCACGAGCATCGACTTCATCACCGGCATCACGACCAACCAGGACTACCACCTTTGGGACTACCGTCGCATGCCATTCAACTTCATGGGACAGGTCTGTCTTCAGAACTCAATGGTCTACAGCGTTGCGGCAACGCTCATCGTGTGGGTCGTGTATCCCCTCATGGACACCGGCCTTCGGCGCATGCCCAAGGGCGTGGCGAACGCGTTGGCGTTTGGGCTCCTGGGAATGTACCTTTTTCTTGCGCTTCTCAACTTCGTGGAACTGCGGTAGGGCATGCGCGCGGGCGTTTCGTCGCGCGCATGCCCGCTAGTCGGCGTCAAGAATCGTATATATGCCCTTTCCCGTCTCCTTGCTCTGGTAGAGGGCCTTGTCGGCAACTTCGAGCAGATCGTAGAACGTCGCGTCGCGTCTGTGGGACAACGCCACGCCGACGCTGCATGCGGCTCGAACGCCGTCACTCGTCTCTACCTGTGAGACGGACGAGATGACTTCGGCTGCTCGATGGGCCGCGATCTTTCGGGCGTCGCCCCCTATGAGGGGAACGAAGGCGACGAACTCGTCGCCGCCATAGCGTCCGAGAACGTCGCCCTCGCGGAAGCTCTTGGAGAGGGCGAATGCCACTCCCTTAAGGAGCGCATCTCCCGCAAGGTGCCCAAGTTCGTCGTTTACGCGCTTGAAGCCATCGAGGTCGATCATGAACATCATCCCGGCGCCCTGGATGCGCATGGAGAGGTTGATGCTCTGCTCCGAGGCATTGCGATTGAGGAGGCCGGTGAGCTGGTCGCTCTCCGCCTGACGGCGCCACCAGCGTGCGGAACCCATCTGGTCGTTGGCATCCTGGGCGTATCCGTGCAGGATGGTGGTTCTGCCCTCGTCGTCGGTCTCGCATGTGTAGTCGATGTGGTACCAGCGCAGGGAGTCGCCGCCACGCAGGTTGCACTTGATGTCGCTGAATCCCGAGGCGGGATGGCGTTGCAGGTCGCGAATGGTTGCCAGGACCTTGGCGGCGCTCGACTTGGAGATGTTGTCCGGCATGCGATCGAGCTTGCTCGACCAGTTCTCGATCGTCACGCAATCGCGCACGGCGCCGGCCTTTGGTGGGTGTATGACGAGGCGGTCTTCCTTCAACAGGTAGTCGAAGGGTATGATGCGGTCGCTCTCGTCGCGCGTTGCGTCGCCGTGCGTCGTGACGGAGCCGGTCAGGAGCACGAGGGCATAGAGCCACGGCACGCCGTTGCCATCCTTCTGGACGTTTCCAATGACGTATGCGTCACGCGTCTCGCTGCCGTAGCCATAGTGAAGCGAGACCTCGCGCGATATCGTCTTTCCCGTCCGGCGGCACTCGGCGATGTCCTCGAACAGCTCCGCCTGGTCGTCGCTGCGCATTGCCTCAGCAAACGAGTTGTGGAAGCGGCGTATGAACTCCTGCTCGGGAAGCCCAGCCGCCTCATATAGCTCGGGGCTTATGTAGTTGATGTCAAGGGAGTCGTTGACCCGGCACTTTACGAAGCCGTTCGGAACGATGCTCTTGAGCAGGCTGATATTCCATTCGAGGTCCTGCCGCCTCTGCGTGGAAGCGTCCTTTGTTCCGGCGTCGTCGCCTGATCGCAGGATGTTGATGGAGTAGATGTCACCGCGCGAGCTTGTGCCGACGAATCTAATGACGCAGTCTATCCAGCGCTTCGTCAGTCGTACCTTGGCGTGGCAGACCGCGCTGCCATACTCGCGCGCCTCCGCGGCCGCACGCCACAGCGTCGAGCGCGACTCGGAATCGATCTCATCTATGGGGTTGACCTTGGCGTCTCCGAAGTCCGAGCGATTGAGCCCGCAGTCCTCGTAGAAGCGGTCGTTCACGAGAATGCTCTCCGACGTTCCCTCGCCTGCGAAGAAGAACATCGTTCCGCCAATGGCGTAGTTGAATAGGTACGACGAGGATGCGTCGATGCTCATGAGGTCCTCGAGGTGCGAGTTTTTGCGCCTGCGTCGCCGTGCGCTCTCTACGGCGCGGCTGGAGGCCATGAAGTTCTCGAATTCCTCGAGCGGCATGGGTTTGGAGAAATGAAATCCCTGCATGAGATGGCAGCCCATGTTCTTGAGCATCTCCGCCTGCTCGAGCGTCTCCACCCCCTCGGCGATGATGGGGGTGTCGAGACCCTGCAGCATGCGGATGACCGAGCTGAGGACGACGCCCCCGCGTTCCTCGTCGATCGTTGAGCGCATGAAGCCCATGTCAAGCTTGACAACGTCGACGGGTATGTCCTTCAGCATGTTGAGAGACGAGAGTCCGCTGCCGAAGTCGTCCATCTCGACCAGCATGTCGTTGTCGCGCATTTTCTCTATGATGCCGTAGAGGCGCTCGGCCTCCTCGACGAAGGCGCTTTCGGTTATCTCGAGGCGGAGGCTGCCCTTGGGAAGGTCGTACTTCTTCTGAAGCTCGAGGAAGTGCTCCATGAGCTCAGGCTCGAACATTTCCGCGCGAGATACGTTGACCGAGATGGGGACGGGTTTGCCGTCCGAGACGCTGTGCCAGCGACCAGCGCTTCGGCAGGCCTCCTCCCACACGAAGAGGTCGAGGTCATGCACCTTGCCGCATGCCTCGAGTGCGGGAATGAACTCCGCGGGACTGATCCACCCCAGCTCGGGGTGATTCCAGCGCGCGAGCGCCTCCGCACCGATCACCTCGCCGAACGCGTAGTCGACCTGCGGCTGGTACCACACCTGTATCTGCCCGTCTTCGAGTGCCCGATCGATGGACTGCTCTATTGTGATGCGCCGGGCATCGCGCTCCAGGTCCTCGTCGGTGAAGAGGATGAGGCGGCTTCGGGGGTCGTTGCGTGCCTTTCGGTGTGCGATTGACGCGTAGTCAAGCGCCCGTTGGAACCTTGGTTCCTGATAGTCTCCTTCGCGCAGGTAGTAGATTCCGGCAGAGAGAACCATAGGGTGGCTGACGCCCATCTTCGCAAGCTTTTCCTCGAGGCATGTGATGAGGACGCGAAACTGCTCTAGGGCCTCATCGAAGTCGAGCCCCGACGTGAGGAGGATGAAGCGGTCCCCTCCGAGGCGCGCCACGGGAAGTTCGTGGGAGAGGGATGCGCGAATGCCTTCGGCGATGGCTTGCAGGACGGTGTTGCCCGTAAAGTAGCCGAATTTGGGATTGACGGAGCGGAAGTTGCGAACGTCGATGAACCACAGTGCGATCTTCTCGTAGGCACCGGAGGTTACGGTCTTGTCATACGCGGGGCCAAACCCCGGGAGGCTGAGCGCGCCGGAGACGTAGTCCGTGAGTGGCACG
>JAGAWD010000430.1 GCA_017941585.1 Olsenella sp.
CGTGGCCGCCGCCGCAGCAGCCACCGTCGTGCGCGTGGCCGCCGCAGCAGCCTCCCTCTTGGTCGGACATGCGTCATGCCCTCCGTTTCATCTGGTTGGCGCCCTCCCCCGGCATGATGCGGCGCGCATCATATACGGCGGGGACGCGATTGACACTGGCAAGAAGGGCGCCCAGAAGGGACGCGTCGGATATCGCCACGAGGAAGCGCAGGCGAGCAGCTCCCGTCGAGGAGGTCTGGGTGGCGGCCGACAATATGTTTGCGCCCGCATCACCGATAGCTATGGTCACGTCCTTCAGGAGGCCCATACGATCGGTCGCCTCGACGACGATCTCGACCTGGAACTCCGTAGCTCCGGTGGTGTCCCATTCGACGTCGATCATTCGCTCGGGATGGGCCATGAGACCCTTGCAGTTGGGGCAGCTCGCGCGATGCACCGAGACACCGCGCCCGCGCGTGATGAACCCTATTATCTCGTCGCCCGCGACGGGATTGCAGCAGTGTGCGAGATGGACGAGAAGGTCCGGGTCGCCCTTCACGACGACGCCGCAGTTGCGTCGGCGCTTCTTGTCGGAGGCCATCTTCTTGGTCATGTTGACGAGCGGCTTGTCCTCGGCCATGGCGCGCCTCTGCTCGGCTGCCTTGGCTGCGGCACGCTCCCTCTCGGCCACCCTCTCGGGAGAGTCTCTCTCGATTACGGCTTCGATGCGATTCACCACCTGCTTCACGGAAACCTTACCCGTGCCGACGGCGGCGAAGAGGTCGTCGACCCTGATGTAGTCGAGCTGGGCCATGACCTCGTCGATCGCCTTGGTGGTGCGCTGGTTCGATATGCCGTAGCCTCGCTTGCGCAGCTCGTGCGCGATGTCGCTCCTGCCCTGCTCGGCATCATCGGTCTTCGTCGCGGTGGCAAAGTATTTGCGGATCTTGGCCTTTGCGGAGGGCGTGGCCACGAGCTTGAGCCAGTCCCTGCTGGGCTTGGCGTTCTTGTTGGTGAGAATCTCGACGCGATCCCCGCTCTGGAGCCTGTAGGTAAGGGGTACCACCGACCCGTTCACCTTTGCTCCGACGCAATGGTTCCCGATCTCGGTATGGACCGCATAGGCGAAGTCGAGGGGCGTGGACTCGCGCCTGAGGCTCATGACCTCCCCCTTGGGAGTGAATACGAATATCTCGTCCTCGAAGAGCTCAACGCGGAGGCTGTTGAGGTACTCGGTGGCGTCGCCCATCTCCTCGTCGGTCGCCCAGTCGAGGCTGCGTCGAATCCAACTGATCTGGGAGTCGATGTTCCTGTCGTCGGACGACATGTTGCCCTTGGAGTTGCCGCTGCGCTTGTAGAGCCAGTGCGCGGCGATACCATACTCGGCCTGGTCGTGCATGTCGAAGGTGCGGATCTGAATCTCTATGGGCCGTGCGTCCGAGCCAATGACCGTCGTGTGGAGCGACTTGTAGCCATTCGGCTTTGGCATGGCGATGTAGTCCTTGAACCTGCCCGGAAGCGGGTGCCAGAGCGAGTGCACGGCGCCGAGCGCGGAGTAGCAGTCCCCTACGGAGACCGTGAGGACGCGCAGCGCGATGAGGTCGTAGATGTCCGAGAAGTCCTTGCCCTTCCTCGTCATCTTCTGGTAGATGGACCACAGGTGCTTGGGGCGCCCCGAAATTTGGTAGTCGAGAAGGCCGACGCGCTTGAGCTCGCCGTCAAGCGTCTTGATGGCGCTCGACGTGTGCTCCTCGCGCTGCGCGCGGGAGTCCTGGACCATGCGCGCTATGCGCTCGTACTCCTCCGGCTCGAGGTAGAAGAAGGCGAGGTCCTCGAGCTCCCACTTGATCGAGGAGATGCCGAGGCGATCTGCCAGAGGTGCGTAGACGTCCATGGTCTCGCGCGCCTTGAACTTGCGGCGGTCCGGCCTGAGGGCGGCCAGGGTGCGCATGTTGTGCAGGCGGTCCGCGAGCTTGATGATGACGACGCGGATGTCCTTTGACATAGCCAAAAACATCTTGCGCAAATTGAGCGCCTGCTTCTCGTCCATGGAGCTGACCTCGATGGAGGTCAGCTTGGTCACGCCGTCAACGAGGTCGGCGACCGTCTGGCCGAAGCGCTCCACCAGGTCGTCGAGCGTGGCGGAGGTGTCCTCCACCGTGTCGTGAAGGAGTGCGGCGCAGATTGGGTCGGCATCCATGCGAAGATCCTTCGCAAGGATGAGCGCGACTTCCACCGGGTGGTTGATGTAGGGCTCTCCCGAGCGCCGCCTCTGCTCCGAGTGACAGTCCGCAGCGAACTCGTAAGCCTCGACCACCTTTGACATGGAGGCGTCGTCGAGATACTCGGCGCAGGTGGATTGAAGCACGCGCCAGTTGTCGGCCTGGGGAACCCTCCGTCGTCGCCCCTTGTCCCTGTTGCCAGCAGCTTCGCTCATGGGAAGCCTCCTCTAGTCCACCCACACGCCGAACGAGGGCGTGATGGGTTTGTTGATGCGATCAAGCAAATCCTGTTCCGTACAAGAGAGTACCCAATCCCTGAAGCCAGAGAACTCGTCACGCGACTTTATTCCCTCGAGATAACGGATTGAGTCTTCCAAACGCA
>JAGAWD010000431.1 GCA_017941585.1 Olsenella sp.
TCACCCCGAGGACCCTCCGGCGCAAAATGTCGTCGAGTGCGCCGTCTCCGGCGCAAAACGGCTTCGAGTGCGTCGCCGAATCCCGCACTCGACCGGGTTTTGCGCCGGGAATCCCGCACTCGACCGTGTTTTGCGCCGGAGGCCCCCGCCCAGTCCCGCACTCGACCGTGTTTTGCGCCGGAGTGGGTGGTGTCCTTGAGGTCGGCCAGGCCATCTAAAGACCCGTCCGCACGCTCGAGCGTGCGGACGGTGTCGGTTGCGCTGATGAGTGTATGCACTACGGTTGCTCTGCGCGGTGCTGACCAGTACGACCATCCTGCTCTGCCGCAGCCGCCCTGCCCTGCCGCAGCCGCCCTGCCCTGCCGCAGCTGCCTTGTCCTTCCGCTGCCACCCTGCTCAGCCGCGACTGCCTTAGGTTGCGCTGCTCTGCTACGTCTTTCTACGCCTGCGTCCTGAACGCGAAGACGGTAGTGAAGCGGAAAGCGTGGCCCTTGTCGTAGACGGGCTGGGGGAAGTTCTTGTGGTGGATGGCGTCGGGGTAGAACTGCGTCTCGATCGCCACGCCGTCAAAGTTGCCATAGTGCACGCCGTCGCGGCCCATGCAGTCGAGGCCTCCCGCCGTGTAGACCTGCATGCCGGGGGAGTCGGTGAGGACGTCGAGCGAGATGCCGCTGCGGTTGCCCGTGAGGGTGCACGCGCGCTCGAGCCGCTCGCCGTTCTTAAGCACGAAGTTGGTGTCGTAGCCACCGGGCACCTCGGCGATGTCTTCTCCCAGGGTCTTGGTTGTTCTGAAGTCGTATGGTGTGCCCTCGACCCTCGCGATCTCTCCCGTGGGGATGAGATGCTCGTCAGAGGGGGTGTACTCGTCCGCCTCGAGCTGGAAGGTGTGGTCGAGCACGCTGCCCGCCGCATGGCCGTTAAGGTTCCAGTACGCATGGCAGGTGAGGTTGATGATGGTGGTGTCGTCAGGCGTTGCCTCGTAGTCGATCCTTATCTGGTTGTCGTCCGTGAGCGTGTAGGTGACGTTGACGTCGACGGCACCGGGGAAGCCCTGGTCGCCCCTGCGGCTCAGCAGGTTGAAGGTGACGGATCGGTCCGTGGTCTTGGTGGCCTTCCAAAGTCGTTCGAAGTACATGTGCGGGCCCGAGTGCAGGTTGTTCGTGCCGTCGTTCGCGGCGAGGCGGTGCGTCGTCCCCGACAGCTCGAACGACGCGCCGGCGATGCGGTTCGCGCTTCTGCCGACGACGGCGCCGAAGTCGGCCCCGTTGTGCTCGTACCCGGCCAGGCCGTCGTAGCCGAGGCAGACGTCGGGCCGGCCGCCGTGGGCGTCGGGCACGCGAACGCTCACGAGGCAAGCGCCTAGGTCAGTGAGCTGCACGATCATGCCGCCTTCGTTCTCGAGCGTGTAGAGATGGGCTTCCTTTCCCGTCTCGGTTGTGCCAAACGAGCTTGTCGTCAGTGCCATGTTCCTCTCCAAACACCCGATGCCGTGTCATGTGGAAGTGCCGTGGCGACAGCATGCGATGTACGCATGCGGCGCCGCGAGTCGCGGTGTCGACCAAGGCGGCACACACCGTACTTTTCGGCGTTGCCAAGTCAAACGATAGCGAATCCACGGGGTGCATCGACGTCTATTCGGCGACGAGGCCGCGCGAGTAGGTGACGGTGTTCATCTCGATGTCCTGCGCAGAATGCCCAGTGTATTGAGGTCATTTGACCTGCGAATGTGTTATTGGGCGAGTATGACTTGTAAACATGCATATAAACGCACCTGCACATAACTTTATTACTTGTCACCTCACCTTTTGAAACGTATTGTTAGGAAGGTTGGAAGGCGACGCTGCGGTGTCGCATTTGGTAAACGTTTAAGTTAGGGAGTTCAGATGACAGAGGATTTGGGTACCCCCTGGAAGAAGCTCGACACCCCGGTTACCGAGGAGGAGATCGCCTGGGTCGACAAGTACTGGCGTGCGGCGAACTACATGTCCGTCGGCCAGATTTACCTGCGCAGCAACCCGCTCATGCGCTCCGACTTCAAGGATGCTGACGGCAACGTTCGCGATTTCGGCCGCGAGGACGTCAAGCACCGCCTCGTCGGGCACTGGGGCACCACCCCCGGCCTGAACTTCCTGATGGGCCACGTCAACCGCTTCATCCACGATCACGGCCAGAGCGTCGTGTTCTTCATGGGGCCGGGCCACGGCGGACCGGCCGGTACCGCCCAGTCGCTGCTCGACGGCACCTATCGCGAGATTCGCCCCGACATCACCGATGACGAGGCCGGCCTCCAGAAGTTCTTCCGCCAGTTCTCCTATCCCGGCGGCATCCCCAGCCACTTCGCGCCGGAGACCCCCGGCTCCATCCACGAGGGCGGCGAGCTTGGCTACACGCTCTCCCATGCCTATGGCGCGGTTCTCAACAACCCGAGCCTCCTCGCGTTTGCCGTCGTGGGCGACGGCGAGGCCGAGACGGGCCCGCTTGCCACCTCCTGGCAGACCAACAAGCTCGTGAACCCGCTCACCGACGGCATCGTGCTTCCCGTCCTTCACCTCAACGGCTACAAGATCGCCAACCCCACGATCCTCGCGCGCATCTCCGACGAGGAGCGAAACGAGTTCTTCCGTGGCATGGGCTACCACCCCTACACCTTCACGGCCGGCTTTGACGACGAGAGCGTCATCTCCATCCACCGTCGCTTCGCCGCACTGCTCGAGCAGGTCTTCAACGAGATCTGCGACATCAAGTGGCGTGCGCTTGCCGGCGAGACCGAGCGTCCGGCCTACCCGATGATCATCTTCAAGACCCCCAAGGGCTGGACCTGCCCCAAGTATATCGACGGCAAGAAGACTGAGGGCTCCTGGCGCGCCCACCAGGTGCCGCTGGTGTCCGCCAAGGACACCCACGAGCACTTCCGCGTGCTTCGCGGGTGGCTCCGCTCCTACAAGCCCGAGGAGCTCTGGGACGAGACGGGCGCGCTTCGCCCCGAGGTCACCGAGTTCATGCCCGAGGGTGACCTGCGTCTGGGCGCGAACCCCAACGCCAACGGCGGTCTTCTCCGCCACGAGCTCGAGCTCCCCGACATCCACGACTACGAGATCGACGTCAAGGGCCACGGCCACGGCTACGGCACCACGGAGGCCTCGCGCGTCTTCGGCCAGTACACCGCCGACGTCATGAAGCTCAACTTCACGAACTTCCGCGTCTTCGGTCCCGACGAGACGGCCTCCAACCGCCTGCAGGCTGCCTACCGCCTGACCGACAAGCAGTGGAACGCCGGCTACAACGCCGACCCCGAGAACGACTCCTTCCTCAGCACCTCCGGCTCGGTCATCGAGCAGCTCTCCGAGCACCAGTGCGAGGGCCTGCTCGAGGGCTACCTGCTCACCGGCCGCCACGGCGTCTGGAGCACCTACGAGTCGTTCGTCCACGTCGTCGACTCCATGGTCAACCAGCATGCCAAGTGGCTCGAGGCCACGGTGCGCCACATCCCCTGGCGCAAGCCCATCTCCTCGCTCAACATCCTGCTCACGAGCCACGTCTGGCGCCAGGACCACAACGGCTTCTCGCACCAGGACCCGGGCTTCGTCGACCTGCTGCTGAACAAGAACTTCCACAACGACCACGTGGTCGAGATCTACTACCCCGCCGACGCGAACATGCTGCTCGCCGTTGGTGAGGAGGCCTACAAGTCCACCAACAAGATCAACGCGATCTTCGCGGGCAAGCAGCCTTCGCCCACCTTCCAGACCATCGACGACGCCAAGAAGGAGCTCGCCGAGGGCATCGCCGAGTGGGAGTGGGCCGGCAACTGCGCCGCCGGCGAGAAGCCCGACATCGTGCTCGCCTCCTGCGGCGACGTCCCGACCCTCGAGCTCCTTGCGGCCTCCGACGCCCTTCAGGACATGGGCCTCAAGGTCAAGTTCGTGAACGTGGTCAAGCTCCTCGCGATCCAGAACGCCGACGAGAACAACGCCGCCATCAGCGACGAGCGCTTCGTCGAGCTCTTTGGCAAGGACGTGCCGGTGCTCTTCGCCTACCACGCCTATGCCCACACGATCCACGGCCTCATCTACAACCGTCCGGGCCACGACAACTTCCACGTCCACGGCTACATGGAGGAGGGCTCCACCACCACGCCGTTCGACATGCTGCGCCTGAACAACATGGACCGCTGGGCGCTTGCCTCCCATGCGCTCGAGCTCGTGGACAGCGAGAAGTACGCCGAGAAGATCGCCGACTGGCGTGCCTTCCGCGACGAGGCCTTCCAGTTCGCGGTTGACAACGGCTACGATCACCCGCGCTTCACTGAGTGGTGCTGGCGTGACGTTGCCGGCACGCAGGACAACAGCGCGGCTGCGATGTCCTCGACCGGCGGCGACAACGACGAGTAGTCACCTCTCGTAGCAGTCGCCTCTTGGGCGGCCTGCGATAGTGTCTGGCAGCTGACATGGCCTCCCACCCCTACAACTGAGGGGTGGGAGGCTTTTCTCTTCTGCAGGCACGGGCATGGTGCATCTTTGATTGATGAGTGTACCTTGCGGTACTGCCACCCGCAGGTCAAACACCAGATGGACCGCCGCCCGCAGGCCTCTAGCAGACCTACCGACTGCAGACGCTGTCCCTCTCGACGAACGTGGTCGAGATGTGCGTGGTGCATGTGTAGTCATGCGGGTGCTTGACCTGAGCGATGAGCTTCCGGACGGCCATGCGTCCGATGACATGCTTGGGAACGTGTATGGTGGTCAGGGCCGGCAGCATGACGGAGGCGACGGGCAGGTCGTCGAAGCCGATGAACGATACGTCCTCGGGAACGCGGTATCCAGCCTCGATGAGGGCGCGCATGGTACCGCAGGCAAGCACGTCGTTCTCGGCAAAGAATGCCGTGGGCAGTTTTGGCTTTCCGCTGATCCACTCCTTCGCGTCAGCGTAGGCGGTGCGCAGGCTCGTGCCGACCCGCACGCGATACGTCTCGCTAAGCTTGAGCCCTGCCTCTTCGAGGGCACGCCTGCACCCGCGCTCCCGAAGAGGAAAATTGCGTATGCTCGTCTTGCCTTGGATGTAACCGATCTCTCGGTGTCCCTTGTTGACGAGGTAGTGAACGGCATTGTATGCGGAGCTCTCGTTGGCAATCACGATCGACTCCATGAAGCTGTGCTGGCACCATCCGTCAACGATTACGAGCGGCGCCGCAGAATTATAAAAGGGCCTGTAGTCCTCTTCCTCCAGCTCTGTTCCCAAAAGGACGATTCCCCCCGTGGGGTCCAGGCACATCTCGCGCATGCGGTGAGAGCTGGCGGGATCGGTGAAGTTGACCGTGATGTAGGTGGTGGAAAGGCCGTGCTTCTCCGCTTCCTGCTCCACGCCGTCAACCACGGCAGGGTGGAAGTCGCTCTCGTCAAGAACCTTGCCGCTCTTGCGCGCAACGACGAACTGTATGCGGTCGAGCCTCGTCGGTCGCTGGTAGCCAAGCTCTTGGGCCGTCTTGAGGATGATCTCGGCGGTCTGCTTGCTCACTCCACGCTTCCTGTTGAGCGCATTGGAGACGGTGGCGGGGGAGAAGCCCGTCTTGCGGCTAATGTCTCTTACTCCGACCTTCACGGCACTCCCCCTTGATACAAAACGATTAGTGGTTCTGTTTACATTCAATTTAATCCATTTCTGGTAACACTGCAGGAAAACCCATTTTCAATTTATATACGGCACCATTCAATCGGGGACTAGAGCTTCTGTTTGCAAGACAGAAGATAAACGTTTTGCCTTGCGGCGCCCCGCCGTTCAACCGTTGGGACAATGCGGCCTCAGGCGCAAGGGGATACCATGGGAGGGTGACCGCGCATCGTACTACACGGGAGATGAGTTGCATGCTCTTCATCGGTTTGGACATAGGAACATCCGCGACCAAGTGCCTCCTTATGGACGAGAAGGGCGATGTGAAGAACGTCGTGAGCAAGTCCTATCCCACCGCATACCCCGAGCCGGGATGGAGCGAGCAGCGCCCCGAGGACTGGTGGAATGCCGTTCGCGCGGGGATCAAGGAGCTGCTTCGCGGCGTCGATGCCAAGGACGTCGCCGGCATCGGCGCCTGTGGCCAGATGCACGGGCTCGTCGCGCTCGACGAGAACGACGAGGTAATTCGTCCGGCAATACTCTGGAACGACAGCCGCACGCGTTATCAGGTCGACTACCTCAATCGCGAGGTGGGGGAGAAGACGATCGCATCGTACACGGGCAACGTCGCCTACACTGGCTTCACCGTGCCAAAGCTCCTCTGGATGCGCGAGGAGGAGCCCGTCAACTTCGCGCGCATCCGTAAGGTCATGCTGCCGAAGGACTACATCAACTTCCGCCTGACGGGTGTTCACTCCTCTGACTATTCCGACGCCTCCGGCACGCTGCTTCTGGACGTGCAGCACAAGTGTTGGAGCAAGCCAATGCTGAGCATCTGCGGCCTGCGCGAGGCGTACATGCCCCAGCTCTTCGAGAGCTGGCAGACCGTGGGAACGCTCCTGCCCAAGGTAGCGCGCGAGCTGGGGCTGCCGAGCTCGGTCAAGGTCTGCGCCGGCGCGGGCGACAACGCGAGCGCCGCCGTCGGCACCGGCACGGTTGGCCCGGGCGAATGCAACATCGTCATGGGCACGGCGGGCACCATCTTCATCACGACCAACGGCTACCTTACCGACAAGCACAACGCCCTGCACAGCTTCTGCTCCGCCGACGGAGGATACAACCTCATGGGTTGCATCCTCACTGCGGCGGGTTGCAACTCCTGGTGGTCGAACGACATCCTCGGCACCGACGACTATGACGGCGAGCAGGCCCTCATCCAGGGAGGCAGGCTTGGGCACAACGACGTCTACTTCCTCCCGTATCTCATGGGCGAGCGCACGCCGCACAACGATCCGCGCGCCCGCGGCGCGTTCATCGGCATGCGCATGGACACCTCGCGCGCGGACATGACGCAGGCGGTGCTCGAGGGTGTTGCCTACGCGCTGAACGACTGCTTGAACGTGGCGCGCTCCGAGGAGGTCGAGGTGCTGTCGTCCACCATCTGCGGCGGCGGTGCCAAGAGCCCGCTGTGGCGCGCGATACTGGCCGACGTCTTGGCCATCCCGCTGCAGATCCCGCAGACCGAGCAGGCGCCCGCCTTCGGTGCCGCGATGCTCGCGAGCGTGGCCTGCGGGCTGTTTCCCGACGTGGCTGAATGCGCCCACGCTCTCGTCAAAGTGCAGGAGCAGATGGTCTTCCCCAACAAGAAGATCCTCTCACTCTATCGTGGACACTACGACGTATGGCACAGCCTCTATCCCGCGCTGAAAGACGTCTACCAGCAGATTCTCTAGTGATTGCGGTGCCAAGCAAAGTGGCACCCACCAAGACCGCGCCTTAGAGAGAGAAACATGTTTAATCGACACGCTGCTACGGTGGTCATGAGAGAGATGCTCGCAGAGGGCGTTGCGCCGACGCGCGTGATGCTGACGGGCATGTTCCTCGAGCGTGACGTTGCTGCCGTGAACGCCGCGGGTCCCGACCTCTGTGGGTTTACGGTCAACCTGTCATACTCACGCCGAAACGTTGCCATTGGTCGCCTGGCGTCTCTCGTGCGCGAGCTCGATCCCAAGATTCCGGCCGTGGGACTGTTCGTCGACCAGCCAATCGGCATGGTCGCGGAGCTTGCCGACACCGTTCTTGACCTTCTCGAGCTTGGTGGGAGCGAGGATGACGCCTACATTCGCGCCGTGAGGAACCTCGTCGATATTCCCATCTGTCAGAGAATCAGACTCGACGGACCGGCCGCAGCGGAGCGCGCAAACGCAAGCACGGCCGACATCGTAATGCTCAAAGGGTCGTGGTATATCCTAACTGATCGCGATCTCGACCTCATTCGGCAGGTGAATCGGCCATACATCCTCTCGGGCGGACTGACTCCTGGCAACCTGCGGAGAACCGTCGATCTGCTCAGCCCATGGGGTGTCGACCTTGATACGGGTATCGAGCAGAACGGTTTCAAGTCTGCCGAGAAGATCGCGTCCGCAATAGGTGTGGTGCGTGGCTCCTCGCAGTGAGGAGGGACTGTTCGATTAACGCGCGCGACCTGCCCCATGGGTCTGTGCGCTGAGGTTGAGGTACGGAGCCATCTCGCAAATCGGACGCCGTGGCAGAAACGGGGCCCTCGCCATCACGCAAATCCGACGGTATGGCAGAATCGCGCCCCTCCATCTCGCAAATCCGACGGTATGGCAGAATCGCGCCCCTCCATCTCGCAAATCCGACGCCGTGGCACGAACGGGGCCCGAAAATCACGCAAATCCGGCGCCATGGCACCATTTCGCCCGATTTGCGTGATGGTTTGTGCCATGGCGTCGGATTCCTGAGATGGGAGGCCCCTTTTCTGCCA
>JAGAWD010000432.1 GCA_017941585.1 Olsenella sp.
CGAGGCCGTCGAGATGGCGAAGCTCATCGTCGAGGCGACGCACCACCTGGACGACGCGTTCGGGAAGTTCGCCGACTTCAAGAAGGACGCCTCAATCCTCAAGGACACCAGGGGCGCCAACGACGTGGAGGACAGGGGGGACCTCGTCTATCGAGACGCCCTGGCCACCATCTTCCGCGAGCATGGCGGCACCATCGAGGTCGTCAAGTGGAAGAGTCTGATGGACAAGATCGAGGACACCCTCGACGCCTGCAAGGATGTCGCCAACGACATCCAGAATGTCATCGTGAAGAATGGTTAGCGCGCTGCTCATCGCCGTTCTCGTCGCCGCGCTGGCCTTCGAGTTCATCAACGGCTTCCACGACACTGCCAACGCCATCGCCACCACGGTCTACACCAGGGCCCTCTCGCTGCGGGCGGCCATCGTCATGTCCGCCGCGATGAACTTCATCGGCGCGCTCACGAGCGAGAAGGTCGCCATGACCATCGCCGCCGGCCTCGTCGACGTCAAGCTCGAGCTCTACGTCGTCCTCGCCGCCCTCGTCGGCGCCGTGCTCTGGGATCTCCTCACGTGGTGGTACTCCATTCCCAGCTCGTCGTCGCACGCCCTCATCGGCAGCCTCATTGGCGCGACCATCGTGTTCACCGGCACGACCAAGCACGTCATGTGGGACGGTGTCCTGAACAAGGTCGTGATACCCCTGTTCACCTCGCCTCTCATCGGCCTCGCGCTCGGCTTCTTCTTCATGAAGCTCGTGTTCGAGCTCTTTGCTAACTGGACGCCCCACAAGGCCAACGGCCTCTTCCATCGCCTGCAGGTTATCTCGGGCGCGTTCATGGCGTACAGCCACGGCAACAACGACGCGCAGAAGACCATGGGCATCATCACGCTCGCGCTCGTGACGGCCGGCGTCTACGACGCCTCGGCCGGCATCCCCCTCTGGGTCAAGCTCGTCTGCGCGACCACCATGGCCCTCGGCACCTCCATCGGCGGCGGTCGCATCATGCGCACGGTGGGTGACGGCGTGACCAAGCTCAACCCCGTCATCGGCTTCGTCGCGCAGACCTCCTCGGCCATCGCGATCGAGACCATGACCGCCTTCGGCGCCCCCGTCTCCACTACGCAGGTCATCACCACCTCGATCATGGGCGCGGGGTCGGCGCGCCGCCGTAGCTCCGTGCGCTGGGGCGTCGCGCGCAAGATCATCGCGGCATGGTTCGTCACGCTTCCGGCCACGATCACCCTCGGCGGCCTGTGCGCCCACGTCATCGGGCTCATTCTGGGGTAGCGGTGCGGCGGGCCCGTCGCCTGCCGCGCCGGCCTGCCTGCCGCGTCGCTCGTCCCAAGCCGCCTGCGGCGTATTCCCGATTTCGCCGCTGGGTAACGGCATCGAAACCTTGTCTCGCTACCATGCCTACTAGTGTCATTCTCGGCGGCCGCCTTGCCGCCGTTGCGGGAAAGGTTTAGCGAATGGTGAGAAGAGACGGCGCCCTGAGCATGCCTCGCGACCAGATCGAGGCGATGCAGCTCGAGGGAATCAAGAAGACGGTGGTCTCGTGCTACGAGAACGTCCCCTTCTACAAGAAGAGCTTCGACGATGCCGGCTTTGACCCGTACGCGCTCTCCTCCCTCGACGACCTGCGCCACGCCCCGTTCGTGACCAAGCAGGACCTGCGCGACAACTACCCCTACGGGATGCTTGCCGTGCCCCTCGAGAGGGTGAAGGAGATCCACATGTCGTCGGGCACGACGGGCGTGGCCACCCTGGGTGCCTACACCGAGTATGACCTCGCGTTCTGGGGGGACTGCTTCGAGCGTGGCATCGAGTTCGCCGGCGGCGGCCCCAAGGACATCGTCCAGATCTGCTATGGTTACGGCCTCTTCACGGGTGGCTTCGGCGCCCACTACGGCAGCCTCGCCTCGGGGGCGACGACGATTCCCATCAGCGCGGGCAACACCGAGCGCCAGATCCGTGTGCTGAGGGAGATGGGTTCCACGATCCTGTGCTGCACACCGAGTTACGCCATGCACATCGCCGACACCGCCATCGCCATGGGGCTTGACCCGGCCCGTGACTTCCACCTGCGCGCGGGCATCCACGGCGCCGAGGCGTTCTCCGACAACTTCCGTAGGGAGCTCGAGAGGAAGCTCAACTACAAGGTGCTTGACGTCTACGGCCTGACCGAGACGATGGGGCCGGGCGTCGCCGTCGAGTGCATGGAGCAGAGTGGTCTGCACATTGCCGAGGACCACTTCTACTGCGAGATAATCGATCCCGCTACGGGCGAGGTCCTGCCCGACGGCGAGTGGGGCGAGCTCGTCGTGACGACGCTCGACCGCGAGGCGTCGCCGGTCGTGCGCTACCGCACCCGCGACATCACGCGCATCATCCCCGGCGAGTGCCCGTGCGGTCGCACGCACCGCCGCATCGACCGGCTGCACGGCCGCACCGACGACATGCTCATCATTCGTGGCGTCAACGTGTTCCCGAGCCAGATCGAGCAGGTCATGGAGAACTTCGACGAGGTCTCGAGCTGGTACCAGATCGAGCTCACCACCAGGGAGCACCTCGACGTCGTCACGCTCAAGGCCGAGGTCAACCCCGACTTTGACTTCGACTCCACGGGTGCCATCGAGGCGCTTCAGCGACAGATTCAAGCCGAGCTCAAGGCGGCGCTCTCCGTGGGCGTCCGTGTGAGGCTCGTCGAGCCCATGAGCCTTCCCCGCTCCGAGGGAAAGGCCAAGCGCGTCGTCGATCTGAGAGGGGAGAATGCGTAATGGTCGATCAGCTTACCGTCTTTCTGGAGAACGCCGAGGGTCGTCTCGCCAAGCTCTGCCGCTCGCTGGCCGACGCCAACGTCAACATGAAGGCCCTCACAATCGCCGACACCGCGGAGTATGGCGTGGTGCGCATCATCTGCGATGACGCCCAGCATGCCAAGGACGCCCTCGCGGAGAAGGGCTATCGTGCGATGGTGACCAAGGTCACGGCGATAGAGGTTCCCAATCGGCCGGGTGGCCTTGCGGACCTTCTGGGCGTACTCGACGACCTCGACATCCCCGTCGAGTACGGCTATTGCTTCTCGACTGCGGGTGATCGCGCGGTCGACATCCTCAAGATCAAGGTTCCGGCAGAGGCGTCGAAGGGCGTCTTCAAGCTTGAGGAGGCCGGCTTCAAGATCCTCACTCAGGAGGAGCTCTAGTCGTCGGGTTGGGAGGAACTCTAACCCGGAGACAACCTGACCTTCGGAGAGAGACGCTACTCACGGGCAGTTGGCGTTGTCGGGTCGGTGGCTTGCCGCCTGCCGCGGGTCTGACGGCTTGTTCGACCGCAAGCTTGGCGTTCCCCCTTCTGGCTCTTCGAAGCTTTTGATGGGCCTGTCCGACGGGGTTGGGACGGCGCTAATGGTTCCGAGCGTACGATGGCCTGGGCCGTCCAACGCAAAAAGTCGGCGAGCGAACTCCTCCGCGGCTCCCTTTGGAGCAAATCCCGTTCGGCTGAGAACCGTTCAGTCGGTGGGCTTTTCGTATCCCCGGCGTGCTCCGGATACGAAAACGGCGACGAGTGAGGGCTCCGGATACGAAAACGGCGACGAGTGTGCGCACGGGATGATCGCGTTTGCCTGAGGCGCTTTCACGCTGGAGGACTGGGGGACACAGTTCGCTCGAGCCCACTTTGCTCCGTATGCCACGCGCCAGACGTATCGAGGGGCCGTTTTTTCTCGCCATCCGCGAACCTATGCGAGTCCGCGATCCTACCAGTGGACGTATACTGTGTCGCCGACGTTGATGAGCGAGTAGAGCTCCGCCGCCTCCTCGGGCGGAAGGTTCACGCATCCGTGGCTGCCGGCGTAGGCGTAGATGCTCCCGCCGAAGTTGCTACGCCAGTTGGCGTCGTGGAGGCCGATTGAGTTGCCGACGAAGGGCATCCAGTAGCTCACCTCGCTCTTGTAGTCTGGCTCGCCGTCGTGGTCCTCGTCCATGCCCACGAGCGTCTGGTTGCGCTGCTTTGCGTTGACGGCGTAGGTGCCTGCGGGGGTGCCCCTGCCCTCGCTCGTGTTGCCCGTGACGATGTAGCTGCGCCAGAGGACGTTGCCACCTTCGTCGTAGAGGCGGGCATACTGGTTCGAGAGGTTTACGTCGATGTGGCGGCCCCTGCCGCGGGCCCCCTCGGACTCCTCCGGTCGCGAGTCGACGACGGTGAGGGGAATCTCGACGGCCGCGGCCGAGCCTGAGGCGATCTGCCCCGCCAGACTCTCCGCGACGCCCGAGCCGTCGATCTCGTAGTCGTTCACCTCGTCCGACTTTGCGACCTGCTCGCCCAGCGTGTTCTCGGCCCATGCCGCGACGGAGTCCTGGTTGATGTTGACGGAGAGGTCGGGGCCGACGACGATCCACCCCGAGGTGAGGTCCTTGTTGATGCGTGCCACCTCATGACCCTCCTTGGTGAGGGGGATCTCGACTGCAAGCATGGCGTCCGCCTTCTTGATCGCCTCCGCGAGCTCGGGACTGCCAGACGTTACGGCGGGCTTCTCGAGCTCGTCGGCTCCAAGAGATGCGCTGGAGGCGAGTGACTTGGCCGCCTCCTGGACCTTCAGCGAGGCGGCTTCCGAATCGATGGTGCTGCCGGCCGACTCGGCGACGACCTCGAACTTGCCCGAGGCCGCGCTGTATGCGCAGGTTGCGTTCGCGGGTGCGGCGGCCGAGGCGTTGTGCTCGGCGACCGCCGCGTCTACGAGCGAGGCGACCTTCTCCTCGTTGAGCGAGAACGCCCGGGGTGCCTCGACAGCCCTCTTCGAGAAGAGCCCGAGGGGCCAGGATGCGCCGTCGTTCTGTGCCATGGCGTCGTGCGCGAACGAGGCCGCGTCCACCGCGAGGTCGATGTCCGTTGCGGAGACGTCGAAGCTGACGCCGTTGCCCGAAACGTTGGCCTTCCAGGCGGCGACATCGCTTGCGACCTTGGCGGCAAGGTCACTCTCGCTCATGCCGGCGGCGTCGATTCCGTTGACGACGGTGCCTGGCGCGAAGTGGCTGGAAAAGTGCGCGGCTCCGATTCCCCATGCGAGAAGAAGCGCGCCGGCACAGCCCGCGATTGCGATGGCGGGCCCGTGCGGGCACTGCGGCTCTTTCGCGTCGGTCTTGTGCGAACCGGAATCGCCCTGAGTTTCGTGGTTGCCGCGGTTGGGGAGGGGTGCGTCCGCCATGTGCGACGCGGCTTTGTGTTGTGCGGGTTTGTCTGCCAAGGGTGCTCTCCGTGATGCGATTGCTCTGCGTATGGTCTGGTTGCACGGGGGCCGCGTGTCATGTGCGCGGGTGCCGCAAAGCCAGCGGAGCAAATTCTAGCGCACGCGAGCGCGCGCCCTCCGACGATTTCACCATATCCATCATGCCTGCGAAATGCTCCTGCTGCACTCTCCTTTGGTCTCCTTGAACCTATTGCGCCTGGGGGCCGGCGCAAAAAGGCCCCGAGAGAACGATTGCGGGGACCCCCTCCGGCGCAAAACGGCCCCGAGAGAACGACGCCCGGCGCAAAAAGGCCCCGAGAGAACGATTCGAGGAGTCTCTCGACACGGTTTTGCGCCGGCGAGGAGTCTCTCGACGCGGTTTTGCGCCGGAGGTCCGGTGGCGAGTCTCTCGACGCGGTTTTGCGCCGGAGAACTGTTCAGTTCAATCTCTTGAGTGGCGTCCCATCGGAAGCGCCGAAGGATTATTTAGAACCCTAATTCAGAACCCTCTTTCCGCGGCCCCGTGCGATGCGATTCCGTGTGGCGATTGTCTGAATTGGCCGCACTCGTCCCTTTGGAGCGACAATCATTAGAAGATAGACGCGTCAAACTTTGTGACGTGTCCAGGCAGACGAATAGGGGAAGCATGGCAGACAGCACGCTCGACCAACTTGCGATAGGAGAGACCGCTCGCATCGAGAGCGTGGGTGGTGAAGGCGAACTCAGACAGCACTTCCTCGATATGGGCGTGATACCGGGCGCGGAGATCACCTTCGAGAAGTACGCGCCCATGGGCGACCCGATGGAGTTCACCCTGCACGGCTACCAGCTGACCCTGCGCGTCGACGACGCCAAGAAGATCGGCGTAGCGGCCCCGGCCCAGGAGGCAGCCCCGGCCCAGGAGGCGGCCCCGGCCCAGGAGGCGACCCCGGCCCAGGAGGCAGCCCCAGCCTCCCCTTCGGTGCGGAAGAACTTTCTCTTTGCCTGGAAACGCGCCCGGAAAGGCTCCGGGACGCCCGCTCGAGCGGACGCCCGACGCGCGACCCGGCCCCGCCATCCCGGACTCGGCGAGAAGGGCGGCGCCTACGCCTCCGACGACCGTACGAGCGACCACTCGAATCCGGTTCCCTCCGGGCAGACTCTCACATTCGCCCTCGCCGGTAACCAGAACTGCGGCAAGACCACCCTCTTCAACCAGCTCACGGGCGCGAACCAGCACGTGGGCAACTTCCCTGGCGTTACGGTCGACCGCAAGAGCGGCTCCATCAAGGGCCACCCCGATACCGACGTGACGGACCTGCCAGGCATCTACTCGCTCTCGCCCTACAGCCCCGAGGAGCTCGTGAGCCGCCAGTTCATCATCGACGAGAAGCCGCTCGGCATCATCAACATCGTCGACGCCACGAACATCGAGCGCAACCTCTACCTCACGATGCAGCTCATGGAGCTGGGCACGCCCATGGTGCTCGCGCTCAACATGATGGACGAGGTGCAGAGCAACGGCGGCACCATCGACATCAACCTGATGGAGGACGCGCTCGGCATTCCCGTCGTCCCCATCTCCGCACTGAAGAACGAGGGCGTCGCCGAGCTTGTCAAGCACGCCATTCATGTCGCGCGCTTCCGCGAGGCGCCGGGGCGCCAGGACTTCTGCGACCCCGAGGACCACGGCGGCGCAGTGCACCGCTGCCTCCACGCGATTATGCACCTGATCGACGACCACGCCGAGCGCGCGCACATCCCGCTGCGCTTCGCCGCGACCAAGCTCATCGAGGGCGACGAGCGCGTCACCCGCGCGCTCGCGCTCGACCAGAACGAGCTCGAGATGGTGGAGCACATCGTCTCCCAGATGGAGGGGGAGCGAGGCCTCGACCGCGCGGCCGCCATCGCCGACATGCGCTTCGCGTTCATCGAGAAGATCGTGTCGGCCGCCGTCGTCAAGCCCCGCGAGAGCCACGAGCGCGACCGCAGCCGCCGCGCCGACCGCCTGCTCACGGGCAAGTGGACGGCGCTGCCGGTGTTCATCCTCATCATGGGCGCGGTGTTTCTCTTGACCTTCAACGTCGTCGGCGCGTTTTTCCAGAACCTGGTGGCGGAGGGCGTCGACTGGGCGACTGCCCTGGCCGACGGCTGGCTTACCGACGTTGGCGCCAACCCCGTGCTGCACTCCCTTCTCATCGACGGTATCTTCAACGCCGTGGGCACGGTGCTGCCCATCGCGCCCATCATCGTCACGATGTTCTTCTTCCTCTCGCTGCTCGAGGACACGGGCTACATGGCGCGCATCGCCTTCGTGATGGACAAGCCGCTGCGCAGGCTCGGCCTCTCGGGGCGCTCGATCGTCCCCATGCTCATGGGGTTCGGCTGCACGGTGCCCGCCGTGATGAGCGCGCGGACCCTGCCTTCCGAGCGCGACCGCCGGCTCACCATCGCGCTCACGCCGTTCATGAGCTGCACGACGAAGCTCACCGTCTACGGCTACTTCACCGCCATCTTCTTTCCACAGACCGGCGGCTTCGTGTTCATCGGCCTCTACGTCCTCGGCATACTGGTGGGTCTGCTCGTGGCGCTCGTCGTGCACAAGACGGTCGACAGGGCCGAGGCCGTTCCGTTCGTGATGGAGCTTCCCAACTACCGGCTGCCGAGCGTGAAGTCCGTGCTCATGCTGGTGTGGGAGAAGACCAAGGACTTCCTCGGTCGTGCGTTCACCGTGGTCTTCGCCGCCGCCGTGGTCGTCTGGTTCCTGCAGAGCTTCAGTCCCGCGCTCGAGCTGGTGAGCGACTCGCACGATTCCATCCTCGCGGTGCTGGCCACGGGGCTCGCGCCGATCTTCGCACCGCTCGGCTTTGGCGACTGGCGCATCGCGACATCGCTCATCGCAGGCTTCATGGCGAAGGAGATCGTCGCGACGACGCTGACGGTCCTCTTCGGCGGTGCGGCCGGGGTCCTTGCGGTCCTTACCCCGCTCTCCGCCATCACGCTCATGGTCTTCTGCCTGCTCTACACCCCCTGCGTCGCCGCGGTCGCCGCGATTCGCCGCGAGCTCGGTGGGAGGTGGGCGCTCGGGATCGTCGTGTTCCAGTGTGCGATTGCCTACCTCGTCGCCTTCGTGGTCCGCGTGATCGGCGTGGCGCTCGGCTTCGCGTAGCGTGTGGCTGTCGTGGCGTGTAGCCGCCTTGCCATGATCGAGCTTGCGTGGCATGCGCATCTGCCTTACATTGCGCTTGATCTTCCCAGTGCAAAACCGCCGCGTCAGTGCGCTCTCGCCAGCTGCGCACGGCCCGGAGCGCAAAAGCGTCTCGAGAGCACGATTAGCCCGGGGTCCGCGGGGACAGTTCACTCGACGCCGATTTGCACTCCGGGGCGGTTGAGGTCTATTCGGTCGCGTTTTGCGTAATGGGACCAGGGAGCGTTCAATCAAGTTTTGCGCTAGTTGCAGGCCATGCGTCGGGTCTCGTTTCCGTGGCCATGCACGGTTGCGAGCGTGTTCCGCTTGCACGCCAGGGTTGAGTCGTACAATGGTTGCGTCAATCGAACTGGTCCATGTGCCACGCCGGGGCGCCGCATGGGGAGCAGTCCGTAACGAGGAGAAGCACATGGCATCGCTGGCAGAAATCCTTTCCCCTCAGCAGGAGGACAACCTGATTTTGGTCGACCTGCTCGACCGAGAGGTTGGCGTACTGCCCAAGTTGGCGACTCACGAGCAGGCACGCCTTCACCGTGCGTTTTCAGTGTTCCTGTATCGTCGTGCGCGAGGGTCGGCCAATGCCACGACGCAGGCCAATGCCACGACGCAGGCCAATGCCACGACGCAGGCCAATGCCACGGCGCAGGGTGGCCCCGAGCGGATCGAGGTTCTCGTCCAGCGACGCGCCAAGGGCAAGTACCACTCCGGCGGTCTTCTCACCAATTCTGTCTGTTCGCATCCCCGCGCGGGGGAGACGCTCGAGCAGGCAGTGCGGCGTCGCATTGAGCAGGAGCTTGGCGTCTCGGGCGTTGCGTGCAGGGAGGTCGGTTCCTTCGTCTATCGGGCCAGGCTCGCGGGGGGTCTGACCGAGTTCGAGTACGACCACGTGTTCGTGGGGGAGTATGACGGTCCGGTGGTGCCAGATCCTGCGGAGGCATCCGAGGTAGCTTGGGTCGAGGTGGGGGAGCTGCTCGAGGACCTCGCGGCGCATCCATCCCGCTACACCGCCTGGCTCGTCACCGCGGCACCCATGGCCGCAAATGCCATTCTCGCCGCTGACCTCGGGTCTGGTGCCTGACGAGCGGCGACAGCTGCCCTCCGCACGATTGTTGACATGTCAACTTATGGTCACTTCGTGTAAGCGTTGACTAGTCAACACAAGTCCGTGATCGCAGGTCTAGACTAGGCACACCGCGCGGCTGCAGGGGAGGCACAGGGGAGACGCGACCTCAGGGGCGCAGCGCAGCGCGGCGGGTCGCAGGCGCAGACCGCGAGCGACAGACGGACAACGGCAAGGGGTAGGCATGAGCCAGCGATTCGAGAACTTTGTGGGGACCATCTCGAACCTCAACAAGGAGATCACACGCATCAAGAACGAGGAGATGCGTCGCTTCGGCCTGAACGGCACCGACGGCATGTGCCTCTACTACCTCATGAAGGAGCCGGCGGGCGTGACGTCGGCCGAGCTTGCGCGCATGATGGGCGTCGACCGCGCGGTCGTGTCCCGCTCCATCACCCGACTCGGCGCGGGCGAGTTCGTCGAGGTCGGCGGCGTGCGCGAGGGTCGCGCGGGAAGGGTCGTGTCGCTTTCCGACAAGGGCATGACCGTCATGCGCGAGTGCGACGAGGCGCTCGACCGCATCGTCGAGCGCGCGGGCCAGGGCGTAGACGACGCCGCGCGAGAAGGAATGTACGCCGCGCTCGACACCATCCTCTCCAACCTGCGCAAGATCTGAGCCCGAGCCTCATCACACGACGACTCTCGCCGCCCGCCGTCCGCCCGCCCGCGCGACCACGCCGTCCGCCCGCCTGCGCGACCACGCCGGCTCGCGCGCCATCTGACCATCGACTGCATGCACAGCAAGAAGCAACGCGACGACAAGGGGAAAGCCATGCCCATCCGCATCATCACCGACTCCGCATCAGACATCGTTTCCGGGGAGTGTCCCGAGAACCTGACCGTACTGCCGATGACCATAACGTTTGGCGAGACCACCTATCACGATGGGGTTGACATTACGCACGAGCGCTTCTACGAGATGCTCGTCGAGTCCGATGCCCTCCCCACGACGGGCCAGGTAACGCCCTACGAGTATGGCCAAGCCCTCGCGGCTGCCCGCGAGGCGGGGGAAGACGTGGTGATCCTCACCGTCTCTTCCAAGCTCTCGGGTACCTACCAGAGCGCGTGCTTTGCTGCCGGCGAGCTGGAGGAGGCTGGCGCCGCGGGGGAGTCAGGCGCCGCGGGCGTGGACCCCGCGCCCGTCAGGTGCCGAGTTGTCGACACCGAGAGCGCGTCGGTTGGAGAGCGCGTACTCGTGGAGCTGGCGCTTCAGCTCGTCGAGGAGGGGCTCTCGGCAGACGAGGTGGCCGACCGACTCGAGGAACGCAAGCGCGATGTCCGCGTCGTGGCTCTTCTCGACACCCTCGAGTACCTGCGCAAGGGCGGACGAATCTCGCTCGCCGCCGGCGCCGTGGGTGCTATGCTCGCCATCAAGCCCGTCGTGGCGATAGAGGGTGGCGAGATTGCCGTCCTAGGCAAGGCGCGTGGTTCCAAGAACGGAAAGAACCTGCTCACGCAGCAGATCGAGAAGAGCGGCGGAATCGACTTTGGCCAGCCGCTCGCGCTTGGCTACACGGGGCTTTCGCGCCGCCTGCTGGACAAGTACATCGACGACAGCCGTGGCCTTTGGGAGCAGAGCGTCGAGTCACTGCTGTGCTACTCGATCGGCGCGACCGTCGGCACTCACGCCGGCCCAGGTGCCATCGCCCTCGCGTTCTTCCGCAAGGCGTAGCGCCGCGCGTCGCCGCATCGCATCGTCTCGTGCGTCCGCACCAGCTGCGGATGGGAAATCGTGCACGAAACTCGCCTTCGTGCGACGTATTGCCGGTCTCTCTGCATGAAACTGCCCTTCGTGCGACGCAAAAAACAGCTCGAGCAAACACTTTCATTTTTGTTCTGCATAGCTCTTGGGTGGCAACTGGAGAAATGACAGTCTTTATGCAGACTTTTCTGGCAATCGGTCCCAGAATCCAAGAAGTACGTCGCACGAAGGCGAGTTTCGTGCATGGGCGGTCCTGATTCGTCGCACGAAGGCGAGTTTCGTACCCGCCATTTCGGCCGACGCCTGCCGCGAGGCGCGTGGGGATCCGTCGGCCTGCGCCTATGCCAAAGGATAGAGGCCATCAGTCGTGCGAGCGGCAGCTGTTGTCGCCCGCCTTGCGCTATATCGTTCGTTTCGCCCACGCTCTCATGGGGGTATCCTAATGGCATGAGCAATCGAGAGGAACATACGAGGCACCCCTTTGAGGATGGGCGAACAGGCGAGCATGTGGACGAGCACGTGGACGGGCCGCGAGCGCAGGGACAAGATTCGTCCGGTCGCCATGCAGTCGATGCCAAGGACGCCGACGGTCTGGTCGACGGCGGTGCGGGCGTTGCCGGTGAGGCCGTGCCGCGCCTGCGTCCCGCTCAGCGGGCGGGTGCCGTGTTTGCTGCGGGTGCGCTGGTCGCTGCCGCGACGACGGGCGCGCCTGCCGTCCCGCTCGAGGTCGACCCAAAGGAGTTTCGTCGCGGGGAGGCACGCTACCAGAAGGCCGAGGGATCGACGGTGGGCGTCCATGCCACGGCGGAGTCGGCTGCCGCCGCGGTGACCGAGGCACAGGAGTCGCTTGCCCGCGCAGCGCATTCGATACTGGCGGCTGAGGGGGTCCTCGTTCGCGAGGCTTCTGCGGTCGGGCCTCCTAGGGTGCCCGTGATGCCTGGGATGCCCGTGGCGCCCGAAGCGCCGGAGTCTGCCGAGCGGACCGAGCGGCTCATCGTCCGGGCCGCTTCCTACGTCTCCGCAGACGGAGAGGGCGTCCACGTTCCTGACGGCCAACTGCTGTGGGCGTCGCTCGATAGGCTAGCGGCTGCCTCGGCGGACTTCGCAATGCTGGGCGGATATGATGCGCCGAGCGATTCGGGCGCGCCAGGAGAGCCGGACACGCCGGGGGAGCCGGACGCGCCGGGTGGGCCAGACGTGCCGGGGGAGGAACAATGGAGTTGAGGGTCCTGAGGTACTTTCTCGCCGTTGCGCGAGAGGGGAACGTCACGCGCGCGGCCGCGGCCCTACACGTGACGCAGCCCACGCTCTCCCGTCAGCTTGCCGACCTCGAGCGCGAGCTGGGATGCACGCTCTTCGTCCGCGGCAACCGCGGCGCCACGCTCACCGACGACGGCATGTTCTTGCGCAAGCGAGCAGAGGAGATAGTGGCACTGGCCGATCGCACCGAGCGCGAGATGCTCTCGCCCTCTACCCAGCTCGAGGGAGACATCTACTTTGGTGCCGCCGAGACTCGTGCAATGGACCCGGTGCTTCGCTCGTTCAGACGCCTGCACGACGCTAATCCCCGGGTTTCGCTTCACCTTCACAGCGGCAATGCGGATGCCGTGGTCGAGGGCGTTGAGAAGGGCCTCTTCGACTTTGGGCTTACGATGGGGCGTGAGGTGGATTCCAAGTTCTGCTCCCTGCCCGTACCCTTTACCGACACGTGGGGGCTCATCGTTCGCGCGGACGACGCGCTCGCGTCGCGAGAGAGCGTGACTGTCGAGGAGCTCGAGGGCATGCCGCTCCTGTTTTCCAGTCAGGAGGCGTCGTCGGGAGAGGGAGAGCTTGCGCGCTCGATCGATGGCCTTGATCTGGACAGGCTCAACATCGTGGCGACCTACAACCTCGTCTACAACGCGTCTCTCATGGTCGAGCAGGGGATGGGTGCGGCCTTTTCCATCGATGGGCTGGTGACGCCGGCTCCGGGCCGCTTTGCCTTCGTGCCAGTCGAGGGGCTGCCTCCGCTCCGAAGCACAATCGTATGGAAGCGATTTCAAATGCTGCCCAAGGCGGCGCAGGCGTTTCTCGACGTGCTTCGCGAGGATTTTGCCGCCGCCAGCGCCCCCGAGGGATAAAAGATAGTCCAACCAGCCACGGCCGTGCGCCGGGCCCGGCGCACGCCTCCGCCCCGGCCACGGCCACGGCCGCGCGCCTTGGCTGCGCGCCGACATATAAGAATCAATGTGTCGGTTCGGATACGATGCACCCTCGAGTCACTCCCAAGGCGTAATATCTTCCGGGGAATTCGCTGGGCGACGACAAGGGGGATCCGTATGCAGATCGGCTTTGACAACGACAAGTACATCGAGATGCAGGCCTCGCACATCCGTGAGCGTATCGCGCAGTTTGGCGGCAAGCTCTACCTTGAGTTTGGCGGAAAGCTTCTCGACGACTATCACGCAAGCCGTGTGCTCCCCGGGTTTGCCCCCGACTCCAAGGCCCGCATGCTCCGTCAGCTCGCCGACGACGCCGAGGTCGTCTTCGCCATCAACGCGAACGACATCGAGCAGGGCAAGCGTCGCTCCGACATCGGCATCTCCTATGGCGAGGACGTCCTGCGCCTGATGGACGTCTTCCGCGGCATGGGCCTCGCCATCGGCGGCGTCGTCATCACCCGCTACGCCGGCCAGCCCAAGGCCGTCGCCTACGAGAACCGCCTCGAGCAGATGGGCATCTCCGTCTACCATCACTACTCCATCGCCGGATACCCCGCGAACCTCGACCTGATCGTCTCCGACGAGGGCTTCGGCAAGAACGATTACGTAAAGACTGACAAGCCCCTCGTCGTGGTGACGGCTCCCGGCCCCGGCTCGGGCAAGCTCGCCGTGTGCCTCTCCCAGCTCTACAACGAGAACAAGCGCGGCGTGAAGGCCGGCTACGCCAAATTCGAGACTTTCCCCGTCTGGAACCTTCCCCTCAAGCACCCCGTGAACGTCGCCTACGAGGCGGCCACGGCCGACCTCGACGACAACAACATCATCGATCCCTATCACCTCGAGGCACATGGCGAGGTCACGGTCAACTACAACCGCGACGTCGAGACCTTCCCCGTGCTCAAGGCCATGATGGAGAAGATCATGGGAGAGAGTCCCTACCAGTCTCCCACCGACATGGGCGTGAACATGGTGGGAAACTGCATCTCCGACGACGAGGTGTGCCAGGAGGCAGGCAAGAACGAGGTCATCCGCCGCTACTTCCAGACTGCCGAGAAGATCGAGCGCACGGGCCAGGGGGAGAGTGAGCTGGCCAAGATCGCGCTTCTCATGAACGAGGTCGGCGTGGACGAGAACTACAATCCTGCGCACGCCGCAGCACTTCTCAAGGAGGAGGTCACGGGCAAGCCCGCCGGCGCCATGGTGCTGCCTGACGGTACGGTGGTGACGGGCAAGACCTCTGAGCTTCTCGGCGCCGCATCGTCGCTTCTCCTCAACGCGCTCAAGCGCGTGGCGGGCGTCGACAAGGAGGTCTACGTCGTTTCCGACGAGGCCCTCGCGCCCATCGGCCACCTCAAGACGGCCCACCTCAAGAGCAGGAACCCCCGCCTGCACTCCGACGAGACGCTCATCGCACTGTCGATCAGCTCCGCCTCGAACCCGCTGGCCGAGAAGGTCATCGCGGCCACGAGCGAGCTCAAGGGCTGCGACGCGTACTTCTCCGTCATCATCTCCAAGACCGACGAGGCCATTTACAAGAAGCTTGGCATCAACGTGTGCTGCGAGCCCAAGTTCGAGCGGGGCAGCTTCTACCACAAGTAGGGCTGCGCCGCTGTTCCGCACGAGGGCGGCACGCACGCAAGGCGCACGCAGGACTCGCACGCAAGGCACACGCGCAAGGCGCACGCAGGACTCGCACGAAAAGAGCCCACGCATGAAACACTCCGATGACACGACTTCGGGCGGCGAGGCCGAGCCTCTCCGACGCCTCTTCGTGGCTCTCCTCCCCGAGGCGCCCGTGAGAGACGAGCTTGTGCGCAGGCAGCGTCTGCTGTTGCCGCATATCGCGCGCGCCAAACTGACGGCGCGTGCGAACCTCCACCTCACACTCGCGTTTCTGGGCATGTTGACGGAGGAGAAGAGCGCGTCCGCGCTCGATGCCATGAGTTCCGCCGCGCACGCGTTTGTGGCTGACGGTCGGATGGATTGCGACATCGCCCCCGACGGCCCGACAGGCGCACTGACGCTCACGCTTGACGGCATCGGCCACTTCGACAAGAGGGGCGGCTCCGTTCTGTGGCAGGGCATTGCCGAGGACGAGGGACGCGAGCGGCTCGAAAGACTCCAGGCGCTACTGGTAGTGAGCCTGCGTGAGCATGGTCTGTCGCTCGAGGAGCGGACCTACGTCCCGCACATAACCCTCGCGCGCGGTGTACGTTTCAGATACGGCGAGCAAATTGGGGACAACGTGTGCGCAGCTTCTATAGACGATCTTGTTTCCCAGGTAAACGTGCGGATTGGCAAATCTCGCAAGGAGATAACCACTATGCGCGCGGGTGCCCTCTCTCTTATGTGGAGCCATCATCCCGAGGGTGGGGAGCTCACCTACTCGGAGCTTGCGCGCGTGCCTCTTGCCTGACGGTCGCTATCCTCCGGCGCAAAACCCGGTCGAGTGCGGTTGTCTCCTCGACGTCCCGGCGCAAAATGCCGTCGAGTGCGACG